>JAKAZX010000472.1 GCA_021826485.1 Pseudomonadota bacterium
CCGATCTGCGACGACAAATTCCTTGACACATGGCCGAGAGGCGGCCTTTCTGGGCGATGCCGACGCGGCGGGATCCCGGGCGCGGATGCGCGCGTTGGCCCAGGGACAGCGGTGAGGAAAACGACATGCGCAGGTTCGTAGCGTCGCTCGGATTGACCTTCCTTCTGTTGGGCGTGTTGGGAGGCCTGACGGCGGCGCGCGCCGCCGGTCCGGTCGCCGAGGTGCGCTATGTCATCACCAATGGCGGCACGGACGTGCAGGGCAAGGGCGAGGTCCACTTCTTCCCGGCGGGCCATCACGACGGCCCGCAGGTGGACTGGATCCATTCCGGCGGCACCGTCCGAATTCCCCCGGGGGCATACGATGTCCACGTCACATTCGTCGATGGCGATACCCACAAGGATTTGTGGTTCGATAATCAGACCCTCACCGGCAGCATCGACAGGACCGTGGAGGTGGGCGTCGCCGTCGCCAACGTGCGCTATGTCATCACCAACGGCGGCACCGACGTGCAGGGCAAGGGCGAGATCCACTTCTTCCCGGCCGGTCATGACGACGGCAACCAGGTGGACTGGATCCATTCCGGCGGCACCGTCCGAATTCCCCCGGGGGCATACGATGTCCACGTCATATTCGTCGATGGCGATGTCCACAAGGATTTGTGGTTCCGCAACCAGAGCTTCTCGGGAAAGGTCGAGAAGACCGTCGAAGTCAACGTCGCCGTCGCCGTGGTGCGCTATATCGTCACCAATGGCGGCATGGACGTGCACGACAAGGGCCAGGTCCACTTCTTCCCGGCGGGCCATCACGACGGCAACCAGGTGGACTGGATCCATTCCGGCGGCACGGTTCGGATGCCCCCCGGGGCCTACGACGTGCAGGTCACGTTCACAGATGGCTTCGCCCGCAAGCGTATCTGGCTCGACAACCAGAGCTTTGCGGGTCAGGTGGACCGAACCGTCGAAATGGCACTGTCCCTCGCCGAGCCGACGGTGGCGGTCACCGTGGACGGAGCAGATATCGGCGACAAGGCCACGATCGCGTATATCGATGGTGCCAGAAACGAAGTCCTCGGCAGCGTCCGGAGCGGCCAGCCGGCTCTGCTGGAAGCGGGCACCTACGACATCCACGCCACCTTGGCTGGCGCCGAAGGATGGCTCCGCAAAATTGCCCTGACCGGCAAGCCGCGCCTGACCATCCCGCTCAAGCCCCGCGTCACCCAGGTGCTGCAGGCCGCGGGTCCACCACCGACGGCCTGCACGATCGAGGTTTACGGCGTGAATTTCGATTTCGACAAGGCTGTCCTGCGGCCGGATTCCGAGCCCGTGCTGAAACAAGTGCTCGCCCTGTTCAGCGGCAACCCGGGATACAGCGCCGAGGTGAGCGGACATACCGACAATGTCGGCACACCGGCCTATAATCTCAAGCTATCGGAGGCGCGGGCGGCGGCGGTGAAAGCCTGGCTCGTGGCGCACGGGATCGCGGCATCGCGGATCACCACGCGCGGCTACGGGGACACGGTGCCGCTGGTGCCCAACACCTCCGACGCGAATCGTTTCAAGAACCGCCGCGTGGAGCTGCACCGGTCGAATTGCGGATAGGTCGCGCTATGGCCGCCCGTCGCGATGATAGGGATGGCCGGCGGCAATCGCGCGCGCGCGGTAAAGTTGCTCGGCCAGCATCGCGCGCGCCAGGAAATGCGGCCAGGTGAGCCGCCCCAGCGACAGCGCATGATCCGCGCGCGCCAGCACCGCCGCATCCAGCCCCTCCGCGCCGCCGATCAGGAACGCAACCGGCCGGCCCTGGCCGAGCCAGCGCTCCACCAACCCCGCCAGCGCCAGGCTGTCCGGAGCGGACCCGCCCGCATCCAGCGCCACCGCGACCGCCCCCACGGGCAGCGCCGCCAGGAGCGAGGCCCCCTCCCGCCGCTTCGATTCCGAGACCGCGCCGCGCGCTTCCGCGATCTCCGTCAAGATCGGACGCGGACGCATGCGCGCGGCATAGCGAGCGTACAAGGCCGCTTCCGGCCCATCGCGCAACCGACCGATGGCAATCACATGCAGTGCCGCCATGACAACCCCGGAAGACGATCTGGTGCGCCCGGCAGGACTCGAACCTGCAACCAGGCCGTTATGAGCGGCCAGCTCTGACCAATTGAGCTACGGGCGCCAAGCCCGTTCTGGCCCCAACGCGCCCCGCCGCGCAAGCGCCGCCGGTCACAGCGCCATCAGCCGCTCCAGCAGCGCCGGATCGTCGCGCAGTTCGGCGGCCGGGCCGGCATGTTTGACCGCGCCCTTCTCCAGCACATAGACCCGGTCGGCCAGCGCGAGCGAGAACGCCACGCCTTGTTCGGCCAGCAGAATGGTGAGCCCCTGCGCCTTCAGTTCCGCGATCTTCTCGGCCAGCATGTCCACCACCAGCGGCGCCAGCCCCTCGGAGGGCTCGTCCAGCAGCAGCAATTCCGGATTGCCCACCAGCGCGCGGGCGATGGTCAGCATCTGCTGTTCGCCCCCGGACAGGAATCCGCCGCGCTGGTCGCGCCGTTCGGCCAGAATCGGGAATAATTCGCACACGCGCGGGATGGTCCAGGCGCCCGGCCGATTCGCCGCCCGTGCGGCGACATCCAGATTTTCCCACACGCTGAGCTCGGCGAAGATGCGCCGGTCTTCGGGCACGAAGCCGATGCCGGCGCGCGCGATGCGGTAGGTCGGCCAGCCGGTCACGTCCTTGCCGTGCCACACCACGCGGCCCGCGCGCGGCGGCGTCAGGCCCATGATCGCGCGCAAGGTGGTGGATTTGCCGACCCCGTTGCGCCCCAGCAGGCAGACGCATTCGCCCGGTTCCACCGACAACGAGATGCCGAACAGCACCCGGCTGAGGCCGTAGGCGGCGTGGATTTCCTCCACCGACAGCAGCGCCATCACGCGTGCTCCCCCAGATAGACGCGGCGCACATCGGCATTGGCGCGCATCTCCTCGGGTGTGCCCTCGGCGAGCTTGCGGCCCT
>JAKAZX010000473.1 GCA_021826485.1 Pseudomonadota bacterium
ATCCGTGCCGTTCTTCATGACCCTGCGTGGCGCCACGGCCTATGGCGTGTTTCTCGATTCCACGTGGCGGAGCTGGTTCGATTTCGGCGTGGCGCGGGCGGATGCCGTGTGCTTCGGCGCCGCCGGCGGAACGCCGGACTGGTATTTCATCGCGGGTCCGGCGCCCAGGCAGGTGATCGCGAACTACACCGCGCTCACCGGCCGGATGGCACTGCCGCCGTTATGGTCGCTCGGCTTCCAGCAGAGCCGCTGGAGCTACACGCCGGCGGCGCGGGTGGAGCAGGTGGTGGCCGGCTATCGCGCCGCCCGCATCCCGCTCGACGCGATCTGGCTCGATATCGGCTACCAGGACCGCAACCGGCCGTTCACCGTCGATCCGGCGGCATTCCCCGACCTGCCCGGTCTGGTCGCCCGGCTGCGCACCCAGGGCGTCCGGGTGGTCGCGATCGCCGATCTGCACATCGCCGACCTGCCCGCTGCGGGATACGCCCCGTATGACAGTGGCCTGGCCGGGCGGCACTTCGTCCGCGCGGCGGATGGTTCGATCTATGAGGGGCAGGTCTGGCCCGGCCCGTCCGTGTTTCCGGATTTCGCCCGGGCGGCCACGCGGCGCTGGTTCGGCTCGCTTTACGAAAAGCTTTATCTACAGGACGGTATCGCGGGTTTCTGGGACGACATGAACGAACCCGTGGTGTTCGACGGGCCGGGCAAGACGCTGCCGCTGGATGCCGTGCACCGGATCGAGCAGCCGGGCTTTCCGCGGCGCCTCGCGACGCACCGGGAGATCCACAACGGCTACGGGATGCTGAACGCGCGGGCGACCGCGGCCGGGCTGCGGGCGCTGGCGCCGGATCGGCGGAGCTTCGTGCTGACGCGCGCCACCTTTGCCGGCGGCCAGCGCGACGCGGCGGTCTGGACCGGCGACAACACCTCCACCTGGAACCATTTGCGCCTCGCCACCCCGCAACTGCTCAGCCTCGGGCTGTCGGGCTTCGCCTTCGCCGGGGACGATATCGGCGGCTTCCGCGGCAGTGCCACGCCGGCCCTGCTGACCCGCTGGATCGAGGTCGGGGCGTTCCAGCCGCTGTTCCGCGACCATACCGAGCAGGGCAGCGCGAACCAGGAGGCGACGGCGGGCGATCCGCAGGAGGTCGCCCGGCGGCGGGAGGCGATCGCCGCGCGCTACCGCCTGCTGCCCTATCTCTATGCGACGGCGGAGGAGGCGGCGCGCACCGGCCTGCCGATCATCCGCCCGCTGTTCCTGGAATTCCCGGCGGCCGGGCTGTGGCCGGACAACCAGTTCCTGCTCGGCCGCGCCCTGCTGGTGGCACCCCCGCCGGACGAGCGGCCCGACCGCTATCCGCTGGTCCTGCCGCCGGGCAGCGCCTGGTTCGACTACTGGACGGGGCTGCGGGTGCCGCCCGGCACCGCGGCGCTGGCGCCGGCGCCGGACCGCGTGCCGGTGTTCGCGCGGGCCGGCGCGATCATCCCCCGCCAGCCGCTGGTGCAGAGCAGCGCGGAACGGCCGAGCGGCCGGCTGGAACTGCTGGTCTATCCCGGCCCCGACTGCGGCGGGACGATCTACGCCGATGACGGGGTGACGCTGGCGTACCGCCAGGGCGATTTCGCGCGGCAGGAAGTGACGTGCCGGGAGGCGCCGGACGGCCTGCACGTGACCCTGGGCGCCCGCCAGGGCCGCTTCCGTCCGTGGTGGGACGGGTTCGACCTCGTCGTGTTCGGCCGTACGGCCGCGCCGGCGGCGGTGCTGGCGGGCGGCCAGCCGGTCGCCTCCCGCTTCGATGCGGCGGACGGCGCGGTGCGCCTCGCGCTGCCGGACGCGCCGGCGGGGATGGAAGTGGTGCTGCGCCCCTGACCGGCCGGATTGCCTATTGGGCCGGCGCGGCGGCAGTGGCGGGCGGCGGGGTCAGTGGCGTCGCGGCGACCGGGGCGGGCCGGGGCGCGGTATCCGCCGGCGGGCTGCCCGCGGCGGCGCCGAGGGAAGAGGCCGCGGGTGCTGCGGGTGTTCCTCCGTCCGCGGCCGCGGCGGCCGGGGCCGGCGGGTTGGCGGCGGGTGCCGATGCGGCGGCGGGCGTCGCGGTGGCGGCCGGCTCGGCCGCTGCCGGCGTCGTGGCGGCGGCCTTCGGGGGCGTCAGGTCCACGGTGTAGTCCGGCACGATGCGTGCCTGGTTGCCCCCGATCACCAGGACCTTGGTGCCGATCTTCAGCGGCACCGCGTCCTTCTGCGTCACGGACACCAGATCGTTGTTGGTCTTGCGGACGATGTATTCGAACGCCGTGGTGTCGCTGGCCGCGTGTTCGACGGTGGTGCCGAGGATGCCGCCGACCAGCCCGCCGCCGATCGCGCCGAGCGCGGTGCCCAGGCCGCTGCCGGGCGTCTCGGACCCGGCGACGCCGCCGAGCGCACCGCCTGCCGCGGCACCCGTGGCGGCGCCGGTCAGGCCGGCGGCGGTCACGTCGATCTGGCGCACGCCGATCACCTCGCCCCGCTCCACCTTGTTGGCCTGCTGCACCGCCGTGGTGCTGTAGGTGTTGGGCGAGTAATCAGGGCCGCAGCCGGCAAGCAAGGCCAGCACGGCGAGCGATATGGTTCGTCCCGGCAGACCGATCACGCCTCAACCCTTCGCAGTTCGCGGGCGGCTTAGGCCGGGGCGCCGCGCGCTGTCACCCCCGAAATGCGCAACTGTCGGTTTCCGCCGCTGCACCCGGCCGGGCGTGGCCGGCACGCATCACGCCCCGGTGCTGTGGCGGTTTGGTGGCAGTTTCGTGACTCGCCGCCGGTGCCGCCGCGTATCAGGATCGAAGCCATGAAAATCGGGGGCTTGGAACAGTCCGCGGGCACTGCGCGAGGCAGTGTCGCGGCGGCGCCTGCGTTGCGGCGTGTGCGCGGGATGGCGCTCGCGCTGACCGCGCTGCTGGCATCATGGATAGTGGCAGGCCGGCTGCGTGCCGTCGTGGACTACCCGGTCATGCACCGCCTGGACCG
>JAKAZX010000046.1 GCA_021826485.1 Pseudomonadota bacterium
CACCAGCCCGCTGTTCGCCGAGCCGCCGGCGGCACCCGCCCCCACGGCCGCGCCGCCGCGGCGGAGCATCTTCAACATCGTCACCGGGGCCATCCGCGGCGGCGTCCATGTCGAACCGGCGGCAGCCGCGGCGGCGCGGGCGGAGCCGATGGTCGCGCCGGAAACCGCGCGGGCCGACGTGCGCCAGACCGCCGGGGAGGAAATGCAGATCGACATCCCCGCCTTCCTGCGCCGCCAGTCGTCCTGACCGCCAGCCCACTCTGACCCTGCGCGAAGCGGCGGCGGAGCCTGCCTAGGGGCGGGCTCCGCCGTTTTGCTGCGTTGCAGCATACGATCGCCGAGTGGTTGAAACACGGCTGATTTTTACTTCAAGATCAGACCGTTGGATCGAAACATCCGGCAATAATCATTGACTGGCCAGGACCCGGCGCCGCTGCCACCTTGACCCTGCCGCGGAGTCGTCCGCGGGCATGAAAGGGTCGGGCATACAGGTGATGGACGGGCTGCCGCATACGCTGCCACTGCAAACGACGCCGATCGTTCAGCACACGCTGAAGGCGCCGATCGATTGCCTGGGCGTCGGCCTGCATTCCGGGCGCCGCGTGCGGCTGGTGCTGCATCCGGCCGAACCCGGCGCCGGCATCGTGTTCCGCCGCACCGATCTCGGCCGCGACATCCCTGCCCGCTTCGACCATGTGGTCGATACCCGGCTGTGCACCATGCTCGGCCTGCCCGACGATCCGGCGGCGCGCGTCGGCACGGTCGAACATCTGCTGGCGGCGCTGGCCGGCGCCGGCGTGCAGAATGCCCTGGTGGAGCTGGACGGGCCGGAGGTTCCCATCCTCGACGGCTCGGCGGAAAGCTTCCTGTTCCTGATCGACTGCGCCGGCATCGCCGAGCAGGACGAATTCACCCCGGTGATCGAAGTGCGGCGGCCGGTGCGCGTCGCCGACGGCGATGCGGTGGCGGAGCTGCGGCCGGCGCCGTTCGGCCTGGACATGGCGCTGTCGATCGCCTTCGACGCGCCCGCGATCGGCCGGCAGGCCATGTCGCTGCGGCTGTCGCCGGCGACCTTCCGCAGCGAGCTGGCGCGTGCCCGCACCTTCACCCTGGCCAGCGAGGTCGCGCAGTTGCGCGCCGCCGGCCTCGCGCTCGGCGGCAGCCTGGACAATGCCGTGGTGGTGGACGGTGCGCAGGTGCTGAACCCGGGCGGGCTGCGCATGGCGGACGAGTTCGTGCGCCACAAGCTGCTGGACGTGGTGGGCGACCTGGCGCTGGCCGGCGCGCCGCTGCGCGGGCGGTTCATCGGCCACCGCACCGGCCACGCGCTGAACAACCGGCTGCTGCGGGCGCTGTTCGCCGCGCCGGAGAACTGGCGCCTCGCCCCGGCGCCGGTGCTGGTGCCGGCCGCGCGCAATCGCGCCCAGGCAGCCGCCTGAGGGTTGCCGGCGGCAACGTCGTGCTATAACCGGCGCCTCCCACTCTTGCGGTGATTTCGTGGTGCCGAGGACGATTCGTGCTGCTGCTGCCCTAGCCGCGCTGCTGCTGCTCAGCGGCTGCGGCATCTTCAGCAAGTCCGCCCCCAAGGAAGACCCGGCAAGCGTGCCGGTGGAAACGCTGTACAACCGCGGCGCGGACGCGCTGGACGCCAAGCGTCTGGCCGATGCCGCCAAGCAGTTCGACTATGTCGAGCAATACTACCCCTATTCGCCCTGGGCGGCGAACGCGCAGCTCATGGAATCCTACGCGCAGTATCTGGACCAGAAATACACGGATTCGATCGGTACCATCGACCGCTTCATCCAGCTCCATCCGTCGCACCGCGATATCGCCTATGCCTACTACCTCCGCTCTCTCGACTATTACGAGCAGATCGAGGATATCCAGCGCGACCAGAAGGGGACGCAGGATGCGATGGCGGCGTTGCAGGAAGTGGTCAACCGCTTCCCCAACAGCGCCTATGCCCGCGACGCCAAGCTGAAGATCGACCTCGCCCGCGACCATCTGGCCGGCAAGGAGATGGAGATCGGCCGCTTCTACGAGCGCCAGCACCTTTACGCCGCCGCACTGTCGCGCTTCCAGCGCGTCGTCGATGACTACCAGACCACCAACCACGTCGCCGAGGCGCTGCACCGGCTGGTGGAAATCTACCTGCTGCTCGGCCTGCCGGAGGAGGCGAAGCGCGCCGCCGCGGTGCTCGGCCACAACTACCCGGGCAGCGAGTGGTATGTGGACAGCTACGACCAGTTGGTCGCCGACGGGCAGGTGCAGGGCACGCATCGCGAACTCCCCTCCCCCGACCGGCCCGGCCTGTTCGGCCGCCTGTTCGGCTGGATCTTCTGACCCGGCGATGCTGACCGCCCTCTCGATCCGCGACGTGGTGCTGATCGAGCGGCTGGACCTCGGCTTCGGCCCCGGCCTGACGGTGCTGACCGGAGAGACCGGGGCGGGCAAGTCGATCCTGCTGGACAGCCTCGGCCTCGCGCTCGGCGCGCGCGCCGAGCAGGGGCTGGTGCGCGCCGGCTGCGAGCAGGCGAGCGTGGCCGCCGTGTTCGCCCCGCCGGCGGACCATCCGGCGGTCGCCCTGCTCGCCGAGCAGGGCATCCAGGCGGAGGAGGAGATCGTGCTCCGCCGCATCATCGGCCGCGACGGCCGCTCCCGCGCCTTCGCCAACGACGCCCCGGTGGGCGTCGGCCTGCTGCGCCGGCTGGGCGGGCTGCTGGTGGAGGTGCAGGGCCAGCACGACCAGATGGGCCTCGCCGATCCCGCCGGCCACGCCGCCCTGCTGGACGCGTTCGGCGTGCCCGCCGCGCTGCGCGAGCAGGTGGCCGCCGACCACCGCGCCTGGCGCGAGGCCGCCGCCGCCCTGGCCGCGGCGGAGGCGGCCCTGGCCGCCGCGCAGCGCGACCAGGACTGGCTGCGCCACGCGACCGAGGAACTGTCCGCGCTGGCCCCCGAACCGGGGGAGGAGGAGCGTCTGGCCGGCGAGCGGCAGGACTTGCAGCAGGCGGAGCGGCGGGCGGAGGCGATCGCGGCGGCCCTGGCCGAACTGACGCCGCGGGACCGCCGCAGCGCGTCCCCCGGCGCTGCCCTGCGGGCCGCGTCGCGGGCCTTGCATCGGCTGACCGGCGCCGACGGTGCCGGTCCCGCCGGCCCGGCGCTGGCGGCGCTGGAACAGGCGGAAACCGCGCTGATCGAGGCGGAAACCTTGCTCGCGCGACTGGCCCATGACAGCGCCCCCGACCCGCGCCTGCTGGAACGGACGGAGGAACGGCTGTTCGCCCTGCGCGCCGCCGCGCGCAAGCACACCGTGGCGGTGGTGGAACTGCCCGAACTGCTGGCCGGCCTGCGGGCACGGCTGGCGGCGCTGGAAACCGGGGAGGCCGAGAGCGCCGCGCTGCACCGCGCCGCCGCCGCCGCCCGCGCCGCCTACCTGACCACCTGCGCCGCGCTGACCGAGGCGCGACGGGAGGCGGCCGGCCGGCTGGATCGCGCGGTCGCCCGCGAACTGCCGCCGCTGAAGCTGGAGCGCGCCCGCTTCGTCACCGCGCTGGAGCGGCTGGAGGAAGGCGCCTGGGGGCCGCAGGGCGCGGATGCCGTCCGCTTCCTGATCGCTACCAATCCGGGGCAGGAGCCGGGGCCGCTCGGCCGCGTCGCCTCGGGCGGCGAGCTGTCGCGGCTGCTGCTGGCGCTGAAGGTGGTGCTGGCAGGCAACGCCCGCGCCCCGACCATGGTGTTCGACGAGGTCGATGCCGGCATCGGCGGCGCCACCGCGGCGGCGGTGGGGGAGCGGCTGGCGCGGCTGGCGGCGCGGGTGCAGGTGCTGCTGGTCACCCACAGCCCGCAGGTCGCAGCGCGCGGCGCGGCGCATCTGCGGGTCGCCAAGCATGCCGGCCGCGGCCGGGCGGAAACGCGGGTGGAGGCGCTGGACGGCACCGAGCGGCGGGAGGAGATCGCGCGGATGCTGGCCGGCGAACGCATCACCGAATCGGCGCGCGCCGCCGCGGCCGACCTGCTGGGGGCGGCATGACGCCGGTCGAGGCACTGAGCGAGGCGGAGGCGAAGGCCGAACTCGCCCGGCTGGCCGAGGCGATCGCGCGCGCCGACCGGGCGTATCACGAGCGCGACGCGCCGGAGATCACCGACGCCGAGTACGACGCCCTGCGCCAGCGCAACAGCGCCATCGAGGCCCGGTTCCCGGCCCTTGTGCGCGCCGATTCGCCGAGCCGCCGGGTCGGCGCCGCGCCGGCCGGCGGCTTCGCCAAGCTGCGCCACGGCGCGCCGATGCTGTCGCTCGGCAACGTGTTCGACGCGGCGGAATTCGCCGAATTCTGCGCCCGCGCGCGCCGCTTCCTCGGCCTCCCCGGCGACGCCAAGCTGCCGCTGGTGGCGGAGCCGAAGATCGACGGGCTGTCGATCAACCTGACCTATCAGGACGGACGCTTCCGCCACGGCGCCACCCGCGGCGACGGGACGGAGGGGGAGGATGTCACCGCGAACCTGCTGACGCTTGCCAGCGTGCCGCGGGACCTCGGTGGTCCGGCACCTTCGCGCATCGAGATCCGCGGCGAAGTGTTCATGACCAAGGCCGATTTCCTGGCGCTGAACGCGGCCCAGGACGCCGCCGGGGAGCGCCTGTTCGCCAACCCGCGCAACGCCGCCGCCGGCAGCCTGCGCCAGTTGGACGCCCGCATCACCGCGCAGCGCCCGCTGTCGCTGTTCGCCTATGCGATGGGCGAGGCGAGCGAACGGGTCGCCACCACCCACTGGGCCTATCTGGAGCGGCTGGCGGACTGGGGCTTCACGGTGAACCCGCTGTCGCGGCGGCTCGCCGACGCGGCGGAGGCGGCGGACTTCCAGGCCGAGATCGCCGCGGCGCGGGCCGGGCTGCCCTATGACATCGACGGCGTCGTCTACAAGATCGACGATCTTGGACTGCAAGACCGGCTCGGCTTCGCGGGGCGCGAGCCGCGCTGGGCGACGGCGTGGAAATTCCCGGCCGAGCGCGCGACCACCACGCTGCTGGACATCACGATCCAGGTCGGCCGCACCGGCGCGCTGACGCCGGTCGCGCAGCTTGCGCCGGTGAATGTCGGCGGCGTGCTGGTGACGCGGGCGACCCTGCACAACGAGGACGAGATCGCCCGCAAGGACGTGCGCATCGGCGACACGGTGATCGTGCAGCGCGCCGGCGACGTGATCCCGCAGATCCTCGGCATCGTCCCCGAACGCCGGCCGGCGGACGCGCACCCGTTCATGATGCCGGAGCGGTGCCCGGCCTGCGGCAGCGCCGCGGTGCGGCCGGAGGGGGAAGTGGTCCGCCGCTGCACCGGCGCGCTGATCTGCCCGGCCCAGGCGGAGGAGCGGCTGATCCACTTCGTCAGCCGCGCCGCCTTCGACATCGACGGGCTGGGCGAGAAATCGGTGCGCGAGTTCATGCAGGCGGGGCTGCTGCGCGGACCGGCGGACATCTTCCGCCTGCCGGCGCAGGAGGCGGCGATCGCGACGCGCGAAGGCTGGGGTGCGGTCTCGGCCCGCAACCTGGTGCAGGCGATCGATGCCCGTCGCCGCATATCACTGGCGCGTTTCATTTACGCACTCGGGATCAGGCGGATCGGTGAAGCGAATGCGCGGCTGCTGGCGCGCCATTACGGCAGCTTCGCGCACTGGCGCAGCCAGATGCTGGCGGCGGTGCAGATCGGCGCGGAGGCGCGCAGCGATCTGGCCAGCATCCTCGGCATCGGCCCGGCGATCGCCGAGGCGCTGGCGGAATTCTTCGCCGAGCCGCGCAACGTCGCGATCCTGGACGCGCTCGCCGCCGAGGTCACGATCGCGGACGCGGCGGCGGAAGCCGGCGGGGAGGCGCGGCTGGCCGGAAAGACCGTGGTGTTCACCGGCACGCTCGCCACCATGACCCGCCCGGAAGCCAAGGCGATGGCGGAACGGCTCGGCGCCAAGGTCACGGATAGTGTATCAAAACGCACTGATTTCGTGGTGGCAGGCGAAGATGCCGGCTCGAAGTCGCGGCGCGCGGCGGAACTGGGCGTGCGACTACTGACCGAGCAGGAATGGCGCGATCTGGCCGGACTATAGCGGTCGCAACTGACCGGGAACGTACCGAATTTCTCACGATTTTGCGACATTCGTGGTACGGTTTCGCTTATTCTTTTGATGCGGGTTGAAGCGGCCGGCGAACCGCGGCATCGTGCAAAAGATGGATACGCTGCGACTCGCGATTCCGCCCGACGCGCAGGCCGTGCCCAGAGTCCTGCTGGTCGAGCACCCGACGCCGCTTGCGGCGACGCTGGCGGCTGCCCTGAAGGCCTCCGCGATGGAGGTGGAAATCGCCGCCAGCATGGCCGAAGCGCTGCACCTGCTGGACCGGTTCCATCCCGGCATCGTGCTGCTGCACAGCGACGGGTCTGCGCTGCTCGGCCCGGACCGCATTTCCCTGGTGTCCCGCGGCGGCGACTGCGGCGTGATCGTGCTGCTGGCGGAGGACGGGGAGGCGGCGCGGATCGAGCATCTGGACCGTGGCGCGGACGACGTGCTGTGGGCGCGGGCGCCGCTGGGGGAGGTGGCGGCCCGGGTGCGGGCGGTGCACCGCCGCGTCGCCCGGCCGCAGACGCTGCTGGCGATCGAGCCGCCCGCCCCGGTCATGCTGGAGCCGGCGCATCGCTGCGTGATCGGCGCGCAGGGGGAGCGGGCGGCCCTCAGCGAGGCCGAATTCGTGGCGCTGGAAACGCTGCTGGATGCCGATGGCGCGCCGGTGTCGCGGGAATGGCTCGGCCGCGTCGCGCTGAAGCGCCCGCTGCATTCCGACGACCGCAGCGTCGATCAGCTCGTGCTGAAGCTGCGCCGCAAGCTCGTTTCGGTCGGCGCGTCGGAGCGCACGATCCTGTCCGCGCGGCGGCACGGCTACATGATCGCCGACCCCACTTTGTTCCGCACCCTGGGTCCCGCCGCCGCCGCGGGGCCGGAGGGGCCGCGGCTGGTCGGCGCCGGCACCTGACGGTCAGGCCGCGGCGGCAAACCGCGTGGGGCGCGCGCCGGTATCGGCCACCCCGCCATCCACCGCATCCAGCAGCGCCGCGAGGTCGGAGGCGGCAGCCAGTTCCGCCCCGCCAATATCCAGCAGCCGGCATTCCTGCCCGCCCAGCACCAGCAGCATGGCGTCCGGCCCGCCCTGCGCCCGTTCCAGCAGGACGGCCACGCGGCGGCCCACCGCGCGACCGGGCGCCCAGGTCATGCCCCGCGCCCGGCACCAGGCGGACAGAACATGCAGCTCCGTCTGTCTCAGCATCGTATCGACGCTCCACGCCGCTCGGATGGTCGCAACGCGCGGGGTGTGACACGATTCGTGAGGCAAAGCGTTAACGGCGCCGGGCGGTAAACAATGCGACGTCGAGCATGAAACTGCCGTCCTCCGCCAGCTCGAAATGCCGCCGCACCCGGTCGGTCGCGGCCGCCTGGAGCGCGCGGATCGCCGCCGCCTGCACCGGCGGGGTGCGCATGCGCGCGATCCAGGTGGCGTAGTCGAGCGGCACGCGGAAACCGGCCACCCGGTCGGTCATCAGGTCCGCCCGCGCCAGCGCCGCTTCCCACTCCGTGCGGCTGCGGTTGCGGACGTGGGAGGTATCGCGCAGCAGCTCGACGGCCTGAAGGAACGTGTCGAGCGCCGGCACGCCCGGCGAGACGGCATCGACAATGCCGACCAGCCCGCCGGGCCGGACCACCCGCGCCGCTTCGCGCAGCCCGGCATCCAGATCGCGCCAGTGATGCGCGGAATAGCGGCTGAGCACGATGTCGAAGCTGTCGTCCGGGAACGGCAGGCGTTCGGCCGGCCCCTCGACGGTGCGCAGATTGGCCAGCCCCCGCTCCCGCGCCGCCGCGGCCACCACCGCCAGCATCTCCGCCGACAGGTCGTAGGCCACCACCTCCGCCACCTCCGGCGCCACCGCATAGGCGACGTGGCCGCCGCCGCAGCCGAGATCGAGCACCCGCGCCTGCGCCTGCCCGGCCGCCAGCGCCGCCAGCGCCGTGAGGTCCGCGCCCTGCGCATGGACGGCGCTGCCGAGATAGGCGCGGGCCTGCGCCCCGAACTGCGCGACGGCGACGGATTCCTGTGTGCGGGCGGTCAATGCGAATCTCCTTTGACGAATGGGCAGCCGCCCTCGGCGAGCGGCCGGAACGCCTGGTCGGCGGGCGTGGTCGCGACCAGCTTGTAGAGGTCCCAGAGCTGCGTGCTCTCCTCCGGCCGCTTCACCTCGAACAGATAGCTCGGGTGCAGCGCCCGGCCGTCCGCGCGGATGCTGCCGGGGCCGAAACAGTCATCGTCGGTCGGCATCGCCTTCATGCGCTCGACCACTGCGCGCCCGTCGCGCTGCGCCGCCGGCAGGCCCAGATCGGCCACCGCCTTCAGATAGTGCAGCGTCGCCGCATAGTCGCCGGCCTGGATCATGTTCGGCCAGTTGTCCGGCACTTTCGGGCGCACGCGCCGCATGAAGGCGCGCGTCCGGTCGTTCAGGTCCCAGTAGAAGCTCTCGGTCAGGCGCAGCCCCTGCGCGGTGTCGATGCCAAGGCCGTGCACCGTGGTCAGGTAGGCGAGCATGGCGGCAAGCTGCATCCGGCGGTTGAGGCCGAACTCATGCGCCTGCTTGACGGTGGCGACCGCATCGGTGCCGGCGCAGCACAGGCCGAGCACCTTCGCCCCCGACGCCGCCGCCTGCACCATGTAGGCGGAAAAGTCGCTGGTCTGCGGGAACGGGTAGAAGGCGCTGCCGACCACCCTGCCGCCGGCCTCGGTGACGAAGCGGGCCGTATCATTGGCCAGCGAATGGCCGAAATTGTAGTCGGGGCCGAGCAGGAACCAGCTATCGCCGCCGGCGCGCAGGGTGCTGGTGGCGGTCGATTTCGCCAGCATCCAGGTGTCGTACGTCCAGTGGACGGTGTTGGGGCTGCATTGCGCGCCGGTGAGTTCCGAGGTGGCGGCGCCGCTGACCAGCACGACCTTGTTCTGTTCCCGCCCGACGCCGGACACGGCGAGCGCGACCGCCGAGTTGGTCAGATCGACGATCATGTCCACGCCGTCCTGGCCGAACCACTGCCGCGCGATGTTGGCGCCGACATCGGGCTTGTTCTGGAAATCCGCCTCCAGCACCTCGACCGGCAGGGAGCGGCCGGCGGTGAATTCCTGCACCGCCTGGCGCACACAGGCGATCGCGGTGGGGCCGGAAGCGTCGCGATACGTGCCGGACAGATCGGTCAGCACGCCGATGCGCAGGCCGACCGCGGCGGCGCGGGCGGAATGGCCCGGACGCGCCGCCGCCAGCGCCGCCGCGCCACCGATCAGGGCGCGGCGCGAGACGGTCATGTCTTGGCCGCTCCCTTGTCGATCTCGGCGAACACCTCGCGGGCGATGCGGAACGCCTCGAACCCCGCCGGGATGCCGCAATAGCCGCAGACCTGGAGCAGGATTTCCTTGATCTCCTCGCGCGTCACGCCGTTGCCGAGCGCCGCGCGCACATGCAGTTTCAGTTCATGGCCTTTGCCGAGCGCCGACAGCATGGCGATGTTGAGCATGCTGCGCGTCTTGCGCGGCAGGCCGGGCCGCGTCCAGATCATGCCCCAGGCCTGTTCCGTGGTCGCCTTCTGGAAGGCGGCAAAGAAATCGTCGGCCGAGGCGAGCGACTGGTCCACATAGTCGGCCCCCAGCACCTCCCGCCGCACCTTCAGCCCCTGCTCGAACAGCTCGCCCTTGTATTCGGGCCGGTCGGGAATGCTGGCCATGCGCGTCCTCCTGCGTGTGGACGGCCATCCTAGGCGGCGCGGCTTGGGGTGGCCAGACGGCAGCAGGTTCTCGACGGCATGGCTAACCCGCCACTGCCGACACGCGACCCACCAGTCGCAGCAGCGACTCCAGCCGGTCCGCCTCCGCCGCCGGCTTGTCGGTGCGCAGGCGGGCGATGCGGGGAAAGCGCAGCGCCACGCCGGATTTGTGGCGGGCGGAAAGCTGGGCGGCGTCGAAGGCGACTTCCAGCACCAGGGATTTCTCCACCTCCCGCACCGGGCCGAAGCGGGCGGTGGTGTGGTTGCGCACCCAGCGGTCGAGCCAGACCAGTTCGGCATCGGTGAAGCCGGAATAGGCCTTGCCCACCGGCACCAGCACATCATCCCGCCACAGGCCGAACGTGTAGTCGGAATAGAAGCTGCTGCGCTTGCCGTGGCCGCGCTGCGCGTACATCAGCACCGCGTCGATGGTCAGCGGCGCGCGCTTCCATTTCCACCACAGGCCGCGCGGACGGCCGGGCACATAGGGCGCGTCGCGGCGCTTCAGCATCAGCCCCTCGATCGACGCCGCCCGCGCCCCGGCACGCAGCGCGGCCAGCTCGTCGAGGCTGGCGAAATCGATGATCTCCGACAGGTCCATGCGCGGCGGGCACACCCGCGCGTACCACGCCTCCAGCCGGGCGCGCCGCGCCGCGAAGGGCTGCGGGCGCAGATCCTCGGCGCCGTCGAACAGCAGGTCGTACAGCCGCACGCCGGCCGGGAAGTCGCGCAGCATCCTGGCGCTCACCGTTTTGCGGTTGAGCCGCTGCTGGAGGTCGGCGAACGGCGCCACCGCGCCGTCGCGCATCACCAGCAGCTCGCCGTCCAGCACGCCGCGGAACGCCATCGCCTCGATGATTTCCGGAAACGCGGCCGAGATGTCGTCGGCGCCGCGCGAATAGAGCCGCCGGCCGCCGGCGGTCGCGACCAGTTGCACGCGGATGCCGTCCCATTTCCACTCGGCATGCAGCAGCGCCGGGTCGAGGGTCGCGAAATCCTCGGGTTCCAGCGGATGCGCCAGCATCGGCGGGCGGAACACCGGGGCATCCTCTGGATCGGGGCGCGGCCCGCGCCCCTCGATCCAGGCGAACAGGGCTTCGTAGGGCGGGGCGAGGCCATGCCACACCTCCTCGATCGCATCGGCCTCGATCCGCCCGGCGGCGAGGCCGGCGAGCGCCACCTTGGCCAGCCGCGCCGAGATGCCGACGCGCAGGCCACCGGTGATCAGCTTGAGCAGCGCGAGCCGCACCGGCGCGTCGGAGGCATCGAGCCAGCCCGCCACGATCCCCGGCAGGTCGCCGCGCGCCGCGCCGCCCAGCGTCGCCACCACCTCGGCGAGCCGCGGCGGGGCGGCCGAGGTCGCGGCGGCGGGCCACATCAGCGCGACCGTCTCGGCGAGGTCGCCGACATAGTCGTACGACCAGCCGAACAGCACCGGGTCGGTGCGGGCGGCGGCAAGCTCGCGGATCAGCGCCGGCTTGGCGGTGGCGAAGGCAAGCTCCCCGGTCAGCGCCGCCAGGCCGATGCCGCGGTCGGGGTCCGGGGTGGTGGCGAAATAGCGGCGCAGCAGCGCGATCTTGGCGTTGCGGCCGGGCGTGAAGGCCAGCCGTTCCAGCAGGGCCGCGAAGGCAATCATGCGGCGGCCTCGTCCTCCTCCCCGTAGCCGAGCAGGCGCAGCGCGTGGCCGGCGATGCCGTATTTCGCCGCCTCGTGGATCAGCGCCTCCTCCCGCCCGTGGGTCACCCAGACCTCCGGCGCCGCCACCTCACGGAGCGTCGCGACCAGCTCGTCCCAGTCGGCATGGTCGGAGATGACCAGCGGCAGCTCGACCCCGCCCTGGCGCGCCCGCCCGCGCACCCGCATCCAGCCGGACGCGGCGCACACCACCGGGTCGGCGAGCCGCCGCGCCCAGCGTTCCCCGGCGGCGGCGGGCGGGGCCAGCACGATCGCCCCCGCCAGATCCGCCTTCGCCGCCGCGGTCGCCGGCCGCAGATCGCCGAGCGGCACGCCGAGCGCCTCATAGGCCGCACACAGGGCGACATGCGCGCCGTGCAGCCAGATCGGCCGGTCCCAGCCGGCCGCCCGCAGCAGCGCGATCAGCCGCTGGCATTTGCCGAGCGAATAGCAGCCGACCAGATGCGTCCGCTCCGGAAACAGCAGTACGCTCGCCAGCAGCCGCGCGATCTCGGCATCGGCCGGCGGGTGGCGGAACACCGGCAGGGCGAACGTCGCCTCCGTCACGAACACGTCGCAGGGGATGGGGACGAAGCCGGCGCAGGTCGGGTCGGCGCGGCGCTTGTAGTCGCCGCTGACCACGGCGCGGCTGCCGGCGTATTCCATCGCCACCTGCGCCGCCCCCAGCACGTGCCCGGCCGGCTCCAGCCAGACATCGACCGCGCCGAGGCGCAGCCGCTCGCCCCAGCCGAGCGGCTGGCGGGTGCGCCCGGCCCCCTCGCCCATCCGGGTCCGCATCAGCGCGAGCGTGGCGGGGCTGGCCAGCACCGCCTCATGGCCCGGCCGCGCATGGTCGGAATGCGCATGCGTCACCACGGCGCGGGCGACCGGGCGCAGCGGGTCGATGTGAAAATCCCCCGGCTCGCACCAGAGGCCGGCGGGTGTCACCTTGAGCCAGGTGCGCGGATGTGGTGGCGTCATCCCTGCCTATCTGGCGCCGCCTCCGCCGCCGCGCCAGTCGCGCCGGCGGCCGGCGGGACCGGACGAGGCAGGAGGGGGATGCCATGACCTATGCCGCCTTCTGGGACCACTATCTGCGCGCCCATTCCCGGCCCGGCACGCGGCTGCTGCACTACGCCGGCAGCCTCGCCGCGCTGGCCCTGCTGGTCGCGGCCGTCCTGGCCGGGCGCTGGTGGCTGCTGCCGGCCGCGGTGGTGGCGGGCTACGGGCTGGCCTGGACCGGCCATTACGCGGTCGAACACAACCGCCCGGCGACGTTCGGCCATCCGCTGTGGTCGCTCGCCAGCGACCTGCGCATGCTGGCGCTGTGGGCCAGCTTCCGGCTGGCGCCGCATCTGGCGCGCGCATCCGGCGTAACGCCGCCGCCGTAGCGCTGTCACAGCCTCATGAACGCATCGAGGAAGGACAAGGCCATGCCGCAGCATCGCAGCTTCCGCACCGCACTCATCGGCGCCGCGCTGCTCGCGGCGGGCGCGCTGCCGGCAGCGGCGCAGGAAATGTCGGTGGGGCAGGCGCAGCTCGTGCGTGCCCTGCTGCCCACCGTCGTCAACATCACCGCCCGCGCCCAGGTGCGCCCGACGCCGGAGCCGGTGATGGCGAGCGCCAGCGGCGGCGGCGGCGGCGGCACGAGTGCGGCGAGCGGGCGGGTGCGCGTGCTGGTCAATGCCGGCTCCGGCTTCGTCATCGACCCGTCGGGAGAGATCGCGACCAACTGGCATGTCGTGGTCAACGCCTACGACATCGTCGTCACCTTCGCCGACGGCAGCCGAGCGAGCGCGGAGCTGCTCAGCGCCTCGCCACTGGTCGATCTCGCCGTCATCAAGGTGAATGTCGGGCACCGGCTGCCGGCCGCGCACTGGGGCGACAGCAGCAAGGTGCAGGTCGGCGATCCGGTGCTGGCGATGGGCAATCCGCTCGGCGTCGGGCTGTCGGTCAGCGCCGGCATCGTCAGCGCGCTGAACCGCAACATCATGGACACGCCATACGACGATTTCATCCAGACCGACGCGGCGATCAACCACGGCAACTCCGGCGGCCCGCTGTTCGACATGAAGGGCGAGGTGATCGGCGTCAATTCCGCTATCATCTCCCCCACTTCGGGCAATGCCGGCCTCGGCTTCTCCATGCCGTCCAACGACGCGCGCTTCATCATCGAGCGGCTGACCCACAAATCCTGGGCGCGGCCCGGCTATCTCGGCGCCAAGCTGCAGGAAGTGACGCCGGAGATGGCGAACGCGCTGGGGCTGCCGGCGCCGGCCGGCTCGATCGTGGCGGAGGTGGAGGACGGCAGCCCCGCCGGGAAGGCCGGGCTGCGGCCGGGCGACGTGATCCTGCGCTACGCCGGGGAGGCGCCGGGCGATGAGCGCGCCCTGCTGCGCGCGATCGCCCGCACCGAGCCGGGGGCGGCGGTGCCCATCGTCATCCGCCGCGACGGCCAGCAGACGGAGCTGACGGCGCAGGTCGCGGAATGGCCGGTGATGTGGTGGGAGAGCACCGAGACCGGCACCGGGGCTGCGCCGCATTTCAGCGTGCCGCACGATCTCGGCCTGATGGTCGGCCCGCTGGATACCGCGATGCGCGCGAGCTACGGCGTGCGGCCGGAAGCCACCAGCGGCGTCGTGGTGACCGGGGTGCTGCCCGGCACCGACGCGGCACAGCGCGGGGTGTCGGCGGGCGACGTGATCGTGCAGGTGAACGGCACCGCCATCGACTCGGCCGCCGACCTGCAACGCGAGATCGACCGCGCCCGCGCGGACGGGCGCAGCTACGCGCTGTTCCTGGTGCAGCGGAAGAACCAGGGCACCACGGCGGCGCAGCACCCCTCCGCCAAATGGCTCGCGCTCAGCCTCGCCCCGTCCTGACGTTGCGGGACCGCGTGCCCATCTGAGGGACGGATCGGGGAGATCGCCGCCATGAGACTGCCGCTGCTCGCCACCGCTGCCGCCGCCCTGCTGGTCCTGGGACCGGGCGCGGCCTGGTCGCAGGACGCCGTGAAGCCGTGCAAGCCGTCCCGCCAGGCCGACAACGCCCCGACCACCGACGCCCCGCCCGGCGCCCAGCAGGCGACCGGCACGCCCAAGTCCGACCAGGAGCGGCAGATGGCCAACTCCTCCGCCTGCGAGGCGTCGCCGCCGGATACACGGTAGGGGATGGGGCGCGCACGGGACGATGGTGGAGCTGAGGGGGATCGAACCCCTGACCTCCTCATTGCGAACGAGGCGCTCTCCCAGCTGAGCTACAGCCCCGTCCCACGGCGAGCGGTGTATGGGCAGGCGGGGCGGGCAAGTCAAGGCGCGTGCCGGCCGGTTGCGCACCGATTCCGCGCCCGCTAGGGTCCGCGCGCTTTCCGGGGGCCCCGCGTGATCACCATCCTGTTCCAGATCGTCGAGGAACTGCTCAGCCTGTATCGCTGGGTGGTCATCCTGGCCGTGGTGTTCAGCCTGCTGCAAAGCTTCGGCGTGCTGGACACGCGCAACCGGCTGGTCTGGACCATCGGGGACTTCCTCTATCGCATCACCGAGCCGGCGCTGCGGCCGATCCGCAATATCCTGCCCAGCTTCGGCAACATCGACATCAGCCCGGTGATCCTGCTGGTGCTGATCTGGTTCCTGGAGATGCTGGTGGCCCGCATCTATCAGGCGATCGTC
>JAKAZX010000474.1 GCA_021826485.1 Pseudomonadota bacterium
CAGGCTGCGCGACAGCATGTCCTCCACCGCTCGGGCGAGGCGCAACTCCTCGGCATGCTGCATCTCCTCCAGCGTGGTGCCGCCGGCCAGCACGCGATCGGGGCGGCCGGCGCGGGCAAGCAGCCGGCCGCGCGAATCCGCCAGCGCGATGCTCTCGCTGTGCAGTCCGGGCACCGCCGCCGCCACCAGATTGAGGATCGCCTGCACTTCGCCGGGATCGAGTTGCGCATTGCCCGCGAGCGTGAGCAGGACGGAGGCCTGCGCCGGCTCCGCATCGCGCGCGAACGGTTCGCGGTGCGGCAGCACGATATGCACCCGCGCCGCGCGCACGCCGCGGATGGTATGGATGGTGCGGGCGAGTTCGCCTTCCAGCGCGCGGGTCTGGTTGATGCGCTGGGTGAAGGCGCTGGCGAGCAGGCCGTCGCCGCGGTCGAAGATTTCATAGCCGACGGAACCGCCGCTGGGCAGCCCGTCATGCGCCAGCGTCAGCCGCGCCTCGGCGATCCGGTCGGCCGGCACCAGGATTTCCGCGCCGCCCGCGCCGAGCTGGTGGGGGATGTGCTGGTGGTCGAGCAGGTCGGCCATCTGCGCCGCCTCGCGCAGATCGAGGTCGCCGTACAGCAGCCCCATGCGGGCCGTGCCGCCGTGCAGGGCGAGGACCAGGAGCAGTGCGAACACGCCGAGCGCCACGGCGCCCATCGCCGCCAACCGCGGCAGCCCCAGCGCCTTCAGCCCGTCGAGCACGCCGCTCATGCGGGTCCCGGCATGGCCGCGCCGGCCGCCGCTCGCCTGTCATCCTGTCGTTCCGCTCGCGGCATTCTGCCCGGCCAAATCTGCACCGGGCAGAACCTGCCGGGCGGCGCTTACCGGGGGGTTAAGCCGGCGCCCCCCTCATGCCGTCCGCTGCGCGCGTCAGCGCTCGACGCACATCGCGACACCCATGCCGCCGCCGATGCACAGCGTCGTCAGCCCACGCCGGGCATCGCGCTTCTGCATCTCGTGCAGCAGCGTGGTCAGCACGCGGGCGCCGGAGGCGCCGATCGGATGGCCGATGGCGATGGCGCCGCCGTTCACGTTCACCTTCGCCGTGTCCCAGCCGAGTTCCTTGTTGACCGCGCAGGCCTGGGCGGCGAACGCCTCGTTGGCTTCCACAAGATCGAGGTCCTGCACCTTCCAGCCGGCGCGCTGCAACGCCTTGCGGCTGGACGGGATCGGCCCGGTGCCCATCACCGCCGGATCGACGCCCGCAGTGGCGAAGCTCGCGATACGCGCCAGCGGCTTCAGCCCGCGCCGCTCGGCTTCCTTCGCCGACATGACGACGAGTGCGGCGGCGCCGTCGTTGATGCCGCTGGCATTGCCGGCGGTCACCGTGCCGTCCTTGCTGAAGGCCGGCCGCAGCTTCGCCATCGCCTCGGCGGAGGCATCGTGGCGGATATACTCGTCCTGCTCGATCACCGTGTCGCCCTTGCGGCCCTTCACGGTCACCGGCGCGATCTCGTCCTTGAAGCGGCCGGCCTTCTGCGCCGCCGCCGCCTTCTGCTGGCTGGCCAGCGCGAAGGCGTCCTGCTCCTCGCGCGTGATCTGGTAGCTGCGCGCCACGTTCTCCGCCGTGGTGCCCATGTGGTAGCCGTTGAAGGCGTCCCACAGTCCGTCCTTGATCATCGTGTCGATCAGCGACAGATCGCCCATCTTCTGGCCGCCGCGCAGGTATTGCGCGTGGGTGGACTGGCTCATGCTCTCCTGCCCGCCGGCCACCACGATGCTGCTTTCGCCGGTGCGGATCTGCTGGGCGGCGAGCGCCACCGCACGCAGGCCGGAGCCGCAGACCTGGTTGATGCCGAAGGCGGTTGTGGCGTCCGGGATGCCGGCGGCGCGCGCCGCCTGCCGGGCCGGGTTCTGGCCCTGGGCGGCGGTCAGCACCTGGCCCAGGATCACCTCGTCCACATCCTCCGCGGCGATGCCGGCGCGGGCGATCGCGGCCTCGAGGGCGGCGGTGCCGAGGACATGCGCCGGCACGCTGCCGAAGGCGCCGCTGAAACTGCCGACCGGCGTGCGGGCGGCGGACACGATGACGATGTCGTCCATCTGGCTTTTCTCCCCTGCTGCCCGGATGTGGTGCGGCGCACACTGCATGCCAAACCCTGCCGCCGCTGGCCAGGGTGCCGCGCGCCTCACAGCCCTGCGATCCAGTCGCGCAGCGGCCGCCACAGCGCCTGCTCCGCCGTGCTGCCGGCGGCCATGCCGATATGGCCGGCGCCCGGCTGGTGCAGCACGGCGCCGGCCAGCAGCGCCGCCAGGGGCCGCGCGCTTTCCGGCGGCACGATGCGGTCCCGCCCCGGCACGGCGACGAAGGCGGGCAGGCGCAGCGACGCCGGATCGACCGGCAGGCCGGCCACCCGCCATTCGCCACGGACCGGCGTGTTGCGGCCGTACCAGCCCTCCAGGCATTCCCGCGCGACCGGCCCGGCCAGCGGCACGCCGTCGTTCAGCCAGTCCTCCAGCGCCACGAACAGCCGTGCCCGGGGGCTGTCGGGATCGAGGGCGGCGAAGCCGCGGTATTTCTGTGCCACCCCGAACGGGTCGAGCAGCGCGAACAGCAGTTGCAGGGCATCCACCGGCAGCGCCTCGCCCAGCGCCATCGCCGGCTCCAGCAGCGCCTGCATCCGCCCGAGCGCTTCGGCCTGGGCGGCGCCGGCGGCGTGGAAATCCCACGGCGTCGCCAGCAGCGCCAGCGCCGCCACCCGGTCCGGCCGGCGCTGGGCGAGGCTGAGGGCGAGCAGCCCGCCCATGCAGTAGCCGGCCAGCACCACCGTCTCCCCGATGCCGGCCAGCGCCCGTTCCAGCCGGCCGGCGATGTAGTCGGTCAGGGTGAAGCGCCGTTCCGCCTCGCCCGGCCAGCCCCAGTCGAGCAGCAGCGGGTGCAGGCCCTGGCCCGCCAGCCAGCGCAGCATCGAATGGCCGGGGGCGAGGTCGAGCACATAGGCGCGGTTGACC
>JAKAZX010000475.1 GCA_021826485.1 Pseudomonadota bacterium
GCCCTGGCCGTCCATCTCGGCCCAGGCGCGGAAGCGCGGGGACGGGGCGAGGTCGCCGGCCAGGATCAGCGCGCGCCAGACGGTGCAGGCGGCGACGAAGCGGTTGACGCCGGCCGGCCAGATCAGCAGGGCCAGCGCCTCCACCAGTTTCTCCTCGGCGATCCCGGCGCGGCAGGCGGCGCGCAGATGCGCGGCGACTCCCCAGTCCCGCCCGGCGGCGGCCTGTGCGGTCAGCAGTGCGAGCGTCGCCGTCGCCTCCGGGACGATGGCGCCGATCAGCCGCCGGGCGCCGTCCAGATAGCCGTCCGCCGGGTCCAGCGCGGGGAACCAGTCCCGCCAGTGCTGCGCGGCGAACGCGAATCCCTCCGCCGCCGCGGCATAGCCGGCGAGCTGGCAGGCAAGCTGCGCCTGTGCCGCCGTCCCACCGGCGCGGCGGAACAGGTCGAGGTGATGGGTGCCGATCTCCTCCCGCAGCGCCACCAGCAGGACGAGCCAGACGAATTCCTTCTCGAACGGGTCGAGGTGCCGCTGCGTCAGCGTCAGCGCCGCGTACATCTGCCGATAGGCGGCGTGCAGATCGGGTGCGGCGGCCAGCAGCGGCCCGTGATGCGGCAGCAGATAGCCGCGCTCGGCCCGCAGCGCATCGAGCTGCGCGCGCAGCGCCGCCGGAGAGGGCAGGGAGGGGTGGTCGGTCATGCCGCGGTATAGCCACCATCCACGCACAGCACCTGCCCGGTGATGAACGAGGCGGCGTCGGAAAGCAGAAAGCGGATCGCATCCGCGACCTCCCGCGGCGCGCCGAAGCGGCCGAGCGGGATGCGCGCCACCATCCGCCCGGCGCGCCCGGCATCGGCGCGCGCGACCGCGGTCATCGGCGTCGCGATCGGGCCGGGGGCGACGGCATTGGCGCGCACGCCATGCGGCGCCAGTTCCACCGCCAGCGCCCGCACCAGCCCGTTCACCGCGGATTTGGAGGCGGCATAGGCGGCGGCGCGGGGATGGCCGACCACCCCGATCTGGCTGGACACCAGCACCATCGCGCCGGCGCGGGAGGCGACCATATGCGCTGCGGCGGCGCGCGCCAGCACGAAGGCGGCGCCGAAATTCACGTCCATCACCGCCCGCAGCGCCGGCAGGTCGGTTTCCAGCACCCCGCGATGGTCGAACACGCCGGCGCTATGCACGAAGCAATCCACGCCGCCGAGCGACGCGATGGCCGTCTCGGCCAGCGCCGCGGCATCCTCCAGCACCGTCAGATCGCCGTGCAGGATGCGCTCGGCCGGCAGCAGGCCGGTCAGCGACGCGGCCTCGGTCGCGTCGCGCACGATGGCCGCGCAGGCCGCCCCTTCGGCCACGGCGTCGGCCACCAGTTGCCGGCCGATGCCGGAGCCTGCGCCGGTCACCAGCAGCCGCCGTCCCGCCAGGCCAAAGCCGCGTTCCACGCCGCCCCCGCTGCACGCCGCCATCCGGCTATAGGCGCGCAGTTGTCCTTCTGACAAGACAGGTCAGGGGGCGATCTCCTCCAGCACGCGGTCCTTGGTCTCGATCATGCCGAGGGCGGCGACGGCGCCGCCGAGCAGGGCGATCGCGCCGAACATGACGAACACCCCGCGCGGCCCATAGGCGGGCAGCACGAAGCCGACCGCGTAGGGGCCGATGATCGAGGCGATGCGCAGCCAGAACGTGCCGAGGCTCGCCCCCAGCGCGCGCATCCGCGTCGGGTAGATTTCCGAGGTGTAGAGATAGAGGCCGAGGCTGGTGATGTTGGCGCCGAAATAGCCGAGCGCGCCGAGCCCGACGACGGCGGTGAGCGACGCGCCGGCGATCGCGCCGAGCCCGAGCAGCGCCGCGGCGCTGCCGAAGAATGCCGCGATGAAGATGGATCGGCGCCCGGTGACATCCACCAGCAGCGCCACGGTGAGCGAGCCGAGCAGCCCGGCCAGCGTGGTGACCAGGCTCAGTCGCAGCGACTGTTCCAGCGACAGCCCGTACACCGTGCGGTAGATCGTCGGCATCCAGACGACGAGGCCGAACGTCACCAGGAAGGACGCCGCCCACAGCACCCAGACGACGAAGGTGCGGCCGCGATAGACGGCGCCGAACAGTTCGGCGAGCCGGGTGCGCCGCGCCGCGACCGGCACGGTCGGCGGCACCGGCGGCAGCGTGCCGCCGCGCGCGACGATGCGCTCGACATGGCCGAGCACGCCGTCCGCCTCCTCCAGCCGGCCGCGCGCGGCCAGCCAGCGCGGCGATTCATGGCACAGCCGCTGCATCCCGAGCGCCAGCAGCATCGGCACCGCGCCGAGCACGAACAGCCAGCGCCAGCCGACATGCGGCACCACCCAGGAGGCGATGATGCCGACCACCAGCAGCCCGACCGGATAGATCACCTCGTACAGCAGGAAGAACCGGCCGCGATGGGCGCTGCGCGAAATCTCGCTGATATAGGCTGCGGCGATCGGCACCTCGCCGCCCAGGCCGATGCCCTGGATGAAGCGGAACAGCGAAAGCTGCCCGTAATTCTGCGCCAGCGCGCAGGCCAGCCCCATCAGCGCGAACACGGCGATGCACAGCCGCATCGCCGCGATCCGGCCGACCCGCTCCGCCAGCCAGCCGAAGCCGATCGCGCCCACCGCCTGGCCGGCGAAGCCGATCGCCAGCAGCGTGCCGATCTGCCGCGGCGCCAGATGCCACAGCCCGATCAGCACCGGCGCGACATAGGCGATCGAGAGCACGTCGAACGCATCGAAGAACGTCGCGGTGCCGACGATGACGCGCATCTTGACGTGCCAGCGCGACGCCGGCAGGCGTTCCAGCCGCGCGGCGATCAGTTCCTGCGTCACCGGTTCGGCAACCAGCGCGTCCATGTCATGCTCCTTCGTTCTGCGTGCCCGTGCTAGGCGTGGCCGCGTCCGCTGTCGTCGCGCGTCGCTGCCTGGCGCCGCGTGGTGCCGTCGATGCCGCCGGCGATCGCCCATTCGGCG
>JAKAZX010000476.1 GCA_021826485.1 Pseudomonadota bacterium
TACCCGATGCTCATCAGGCTCGCGTTCCCGCCGGCGGCTGCGGTGTTGGTGCTGATGCTCCGCTCGTTGACCAGCCAGGACGGATCATAATGCGGCGTTCCATCTGATCCCGAAGAAGGAACGAACACCGGCACGACCGGCCCCGGACGGGCGGCGATAACGCCGAGCCAATGTCGCAGGCTGTCCCCGTCGCCATCGTGCAGCACGGCGGCAAAATCCGCATCCCGCGCGTCGCGCAACGGCACGACCCGGTCGCGCAGGCCGTCGCCCAGGCGGGCCAGCGAGTCCTCCGTCCCGGCAGGCGGCAGCACCAGCGCGGTATTGCCGCTGGCCAACGCCGCACAGACCTGCAACGCCATGCCGGCCGGGGTCGCCGCCACACACAGCATTCGCCCACGCGGCAGCAGGGCATAGACATTCCGCTCACCCACCGGGCCGGCCAGCTCCGTGGCGAAACCCGCCACACTTTCCGAGACCGCATGCTCGCAGGCAGCGATGACGGCGGCCGGCACCAACGGGCGGCAGAGCGCGATCCATTCACGCGCCGCAGCATCCCGCGCCATCTCCGGCGGGACTGTCAGCGGCAGGTGCGGCGGCGCGGCGGCAAGCAGCCGACGCAGGATCAGCCGGCCGCCCGCCTTCGGGCCGGTGCCCGAAAGCCCATGGCCGCCGAACGGCTGCACTCCGACCACCGCGCCGATCAGATTGCGATTGACGTAGACATTCCCTGCTTCGATGCGTTCGGCCACATGCGCGATGGTCTCATCGATGCGCGAATGTACGCCGAACGTCAGCGCGTAGCCCGTGGCGTTGATCGCGCCGACCAGATCGTCCAGCGCCTCCCGCCGATAGGGCAGCAGGTGCAGAACCGGGCCGAACACTTCGTGCTCAAGCTCCGCCACGCTTTCGATCTCGATCACCGTGGGCGGCACGAAACTGCCGTGGCGGCAACCGGCTGGCACCGTGGCCTGGTGGACGGAACGCCCGCGCGCGCGCATGGCATCGATATGCGCGAGAATACCGTCACGTGCCTCCGCCGTGATGACGGGGCCGATATCGGTCGCCAGCGAATCAGGATTGCCGACCGCAAGCTCGACGAGCGCGCCGAGCAGCATTTCGCGCACGCGGGCATAGGCGTCCTGCTGCACACACAGCACGCGCAGGGCCGAACAGCGCTGGCCGGCGGAATCGAACGCCGAGATGATAGCATCCGCCACGACCTGTTCGGGCAGCGCGGAACTGTCCACGATCAGCGCGTTCTGGCCGCCGGTTTCCGCGATCAGGGGTATCGGCCGCCCCTCCGGATCAAGGCGGGACGCAAGCGTTTCGGCGATCCGGCGTGCGGTGTCGGTCGAACCGGTCAGCATCACGCCGCGCACGCGGGCATCGCCGACCAGTTGCGCGCCGACCCGTCCGTCACCGGGCAGCAGATGCAGCGCCGCTGCGGGCACACCTGCCGCATGCAGCACTCGCACCGCCTCGGCCGCCACCAGCGGGGTTTCCTCGGCCGGCTTTGCCAGCACCGGATTGCCGGCGGCAAGCGCCGCGGCGATCTGTCCGACGAAGATGGCGAGCGGGAAGTTCCACGGGCTGATGCAGGCGACCGGACCGAGCGGCCGATGCGTCGCCGCGGCGAAATGCGCGCGGATTTCGCCGGCATAGAAGCGCAGGAAATCTGCCGCCTCGCGCACCTCGCCCTGCGCGTTGGGTAGCGTGCGACCGGCCTCGCGCACGATCAGCCCGATCAGGCCGGGGCCGGCGTGCTCCAGCAGATCGGCGGCGTGCAGCAGCGTGGCCGCGCGTTCGGCGGGCGGCGTCGCCTGCCACAGCGCACCCTCCGTCGCGGCCGCTGCCAGGGCAGCGTCGATCGTCACCGCGTCCGCCTCGATGACGCTGCCGACGACGCCGCGATGGTCGGCAGGATTGCGCACCGGCCGCGCCGGCCCGGTCGCACCCGCCGCGGCGGCACGGTGCGGCAGCGTGCCGGCCGCGAGCAGTGCGGCGGAGAGCGAGGCGAGCCGCTGTTCGTTGCTGAAGTCGATGCCGGCGGAATTGCGCCGCGCGTCGCCGAACAGGTCGCGCGGCAGCGGGATTTTCGGATGCCCGGCGCCGAGCGGCGTGATCGCACCGGCCACCGCGACCGGGTCGGCGACCAGTTCCGCGATGCTGACCGCCGGATCGGCGATCCGGTTGACGAAGGACGTGTTCGCCCCGTTCTCCAGCAGCCGGCGCACCAGATAGGCGAGCAGCGTTTCATGCGTGCCGACCGGCGCGTAGATGCGGCAGGGGCGATCGAGCTGGCCCGGCCCCACCACTTCCTCGTAGAGCGGCTCGCCCATGCCGTGCAGGCACTGGAACTCGTAGTCGCCGGGACGGAAATTCGCGCCGGCCATCTCGACGATCGCGGCCAGCGTGCGGGCATTGTGGGTCGCGAATTGCGGGAACACCGCATCCGGCGCGGCCAGCAGGCGGCGTGCGCAGGCAAGGTAGGAGACGTCCGTGTGCACCTTGCGGGTGAACACCGGATAATCCTCCAGCCCGTCCACCTGCGCGCGCTTGATCTCGGAATCCCAGTAGGCGCCCTTGACCAGCCGCACCATCAGCCGGTGGCCGGTGCGGCGCGCCAGGTCGATCAGCCAGTCGATCACGAACGGCGCGCGCTTCTGGTAGCCCTGCACGACGAAACCGATGCCGTTCCAGCCGGCCAGCTCGCGGTCGTGGCAAAGCGCCTCCAGCAGATCGAGCGAAATTTCTAGCCGGTCGGCTTCCTCGGCGTCGATGTTCAGGCCGATGTCATAGCGCCGGGCGAGCCGCGCCAGCGCCGCCAGACGCGGCAGCAATTCGTCGGTGACGCGCTCGATCTGCGGGCGCGAATAGCGCGGATGCAGCGCCGAGAGCTTGATGGAGATGCCGGGGCCGTCCAGCACGCCGCGTCGCGCCGCCGCCGCGCC
>JAKAZX010000047.1 GCA_021826485.1 Pseudomonadota bacterium
CTATATCTTCAGCACCCCGCCGGTCGCGGTGAAGGGCGATCCGGACTCGCTGCTCGGCTTCCTCGCGCATTTCGATTTCGACCGCGACGCGCCGAAAATCTACGCGACCGGCGAGGCGACGATCGACGGCCACGCGGTCGCCTATCGCGACTCGGCCTGGAGCTTCATGACGCCGCCGGACGCCGACCACCCGACGCTCGCCGGCCTGCGCGCGGCCGGGCATAAGCTGCTGATCTATCACGGGCAGAGCGACGGCGTGTTTTCCTTCAACGCGACCGCCGGATGGTACGCCCAGCTTGCCGCCGACAGCGGCGGCGATGCGTCGGACTTCGCGCGGCTGTTCGCCGTGCCGGGGATGTCGCATTGCGGCCACGGGCCGGCGACCGACCGGTTTGATGCGCTTGGGGCCGCGGTCGCCTGGGTCGAGGATGGTCAGGCGCCGGACCGGCTGATCGCCACCGTCACCCCGGGCAACAAGGAAGTGCCGGCGGATTGGAGCGCCACGCGCACCCGCCCGCTGTGCCCCTGGCCGAAGGTGGCGCGCTACGTCGGCGGCGATCCCGAGCGGGCGGCGAGCTTCGCCTGCGAATAGGTGGCTGGCGGTTGCCAGCGGACGCTGCCGGGCGCCCCGTCTTTCGGCGTCGCCCGCCAGCCGAGCGTGAGGGCCTGGGCAATCAGCCGCCGATAGACGGCATCCCGCGGTGGCCCGGCGGTGACCAGCGGCGCGGCGCCGCGGGCCGCCCAGGTGCGGCGGGCGAAATCCGGCTGCGCCATCGCGACGGCACCGCCATTGGCGAACGCCGCGCGGTTGCCGGTGTCGAGATAGGATTCGGCCGGCAGCCCCTCCGCCAGCACCACGGAATGCTGCGCCAGTTCCAGATGCCAGTAGCGGACGCGCGCGACCCGTATCTGCCGCACGGTGGCGTCGTTCAGCAGATATCGGATCGGGATCAGCACGTCATCGACGAACACGGCATGGTCGGGCGACAGCAGCAGGTCGCGCGCCGGCCGGCCGAGGCCGAAGGCATGGGCGCAGACGCGGACCGGCCAGACATCCTCCGGCCGCGGATGGGTATCGCAGCGCACCGCGCGGTGGCCCACCCAGGTGATGGGTGCGACGTCGCCCGAGGCCAGGCACACCGGATCGCCGGCCGCCAGACTCTCGACGGGCCGCGCGCCCTGCGGCGTCGCGATGCGGGTGCCCTCGGCAAAGCAGGGGCCGGACTGGGCGAAGCTGGGCGTGAAGCTGTCGCTGACCGCGCCGGTCGCCTGCGGACCAAGCGACAGCACGGCGGCGCCGAGATCGAAGGTGAAGCCCAGCGCGCTCAGATCCTGCACGGCGACCAGGGCCAGCGTGCCGCTGACCCCATAGACGCCGACCTGCCCGGTCAGATCGCCCTCGTTGGTCAGTACCGTCACGTCGAGCACGGTGCCCTGGACGACCTGGGGCAGGGTGAAGCCGGGCGGGATGGTGATGCTGGTCGGCAGGTCGGCGGAGGTGAGCGTGACGCTCGCGGCCGTGTTGACGCTGTCGATGGTCACCGATTCCAGCGACACGTTGACCAGCCCGAGGCTGGTCGAGGTATCGCTCGCCGCGATGTCCTGGGTGATCGTGACATTGGCGATGGTCGGCGGGTTGAGGGTGGAAAACGTGACGTTCCCCACCTCGGTCAGCGCGACCTCTCCGGTGTCGCCCGCGGTCGGCGTGGTGCCGACAAAGACCTGGCCGGCCTGGAAGCTCAGCGTTCCCGACATGGTATCCCCCGCCCCGAGTTGCGCTTATTTCATCGTGCCGTAGGCGAACCCATACCAGCCGCGGGCACGACGCTCATCTGACGGCTTCGTGAGCGGTCCCGGCGGCCCGCGCATCACGGAACCGTTTATCTCGGCGGGATGGTTTCACGGAATTGTTCGATGCGGAAGCCCGCTGCGTCCCGTCTTCTGGCAAGCGCATCGAGAAGGGTCGCGGCATGTGGGCAGGGCTGCTGCATAAGGTCGTCACGCATCTGTGGTCGTACGACAGTTTTATTGTTCTGCTGACCTGGTTCAGTGCCGCGACCGGTGCCGCCATCACTTATGTCGTGCAGATCGACGAGCCGGCGAAGTCGCTGCGTGGCTTCGGGCGATTCATGTTTCCGTCGGTCATCCTGCGCCATCCGTCCTGCCGGCTGGATGCCGTGTTCTCCAGTGTGATGCACTTCCTGCACATGCCGGTCTTCCTGATGGTCAGCAATCTGGCGGTGGCGGAGCTGTCCTATGCGGGCCTCGCCGGGTTGTTCGGCGCCCGCCCGCAGAACCCCGAACCGTTCTGGCTGTGGATCATCATCATGGCGGTTGCGGTGGTGGTGCAGGACTTCATGACGTTCTGGGTGCATGTGCAGCAGCACCGCCGCGGCTGGCTGTGGGAGCTGCACAAGGTCCACCATTCCACCGAATTCCTGCTGCCGATCAGCAACCGCCGGTTCCATCCGTTGCAGGCGATCGTGGACAATTTCGGCACCATGGTCCCGGTGGGGCTGATCCTCGGCGTCACCGCCTACGCCTTCGCGCTGCCGGTGCACGACAACAGCGTGATCGGGCTGGATGCGCTGTTCGTGCTGAACATGCTGAGCTTCTATCACCTGCGCCATTCGCACGTGCCGATGCGCTACGGCTGGTTCGAGCGCCACATGATCAGCCCGGCGCAGCACCAGTTGCACCACAGCCGGGAGGAACGGCACTGGGACCGCAATTTCGGCCTGTGCTTCTCCTGGTGGGACCGCTGGCTCGGCACCCTCGTCTATTCCGTCCCGGGCGAGCAGTTCGCGCTCGGCCTGCCGCGGGACGTGCAGCCCGACTATGACAGCCCGCTGAAGCTGTTCGTGGTGCCGGTGCGCAACATCGGGCAGATGCTGTGGCAGGCCGGCCGGCGCATCGCCTGGCCGGGGGACGCCTCGGTTGCGGCGGTCGAGCAGGTGCGCGACCCGGCCTGACGGGCCGCGCGGCGTGCTTGCTTTCGCCCCTCCGGCGGACGAACCTGCCGCACGGAGGGTACCGACATGGCAGAGAGACCTCGCGCGATCCCACACCTGCGGATCGATGAGCCGCACGTGCGCGTCACCGAATGGCGCTTCGCGCCGGATGCCGAAACCGGCTGGCATGTGCACGGCCACGATTACGTGGTGGTGCCGCTGCTGGACGGCGCGCTGATGCTGGAGGAGCCGGGCGGCGTCGTGCGCACTGCGCCGATGCACGCCCATGTGCCCTACACCCGCGCGGCGGGGGTGGAGCATAACGTGGTCAATGCCTCGGGGCATGACTACGCCTTCCTGGAGATCGAATTGCTGCGCTGAGCGGCGCGACCCGCGCTTCGGCGATGCTGAAGGATTTCTCGGGGCAGGCGGTGGTGGCCGGGCTGCTGGCGGCGCTGGTCGGCTTTGCCAGCTCGTTCGCGGTGATCCTGCAGGGTCTGGCGGCGATGGGGGCCGACGAGCATCAGGCGGCGTCCGGCCTGATGGCGGCGTCGATCGCGATGGGGCTGGGCGGCATCGTGCTGAGCCTGCTGACGCGCGAGCCGATCAGCGTCGCGTGGTCCACCCCCGGGGCGGCGCTGCTGGCCGGTACCGGGGCGGTCGCCGGCGGCTTCGGGGCGGCGGTGGGGGCGTTCCTGCTGGCCAGCGCCCTGATCGTGCTGGCCGGACTGTGGCGCCCGCTGGGCCGCGCGGTCGCCGCGATCCCGCCGCCGCTGGCCAATGCCATGCTCGCGGGCGTCCTGCTCGGCCTGTGCCTCGCCCCGGTGCGGGCGGTGGCGGCGATGCCGTTGCTCGCCCTGCCGGTGGTGCTGACCTGGGCGGTGATGGCGCAGGTGAAGCGCCTCTATGCCGTGCCGGCGGCGGCGGCGGTGGCGCTGGTCCTGATCGCATCGACCGCGCACTGGGGGCATGGCGGGGTGCCGTGGCCCAACCCGGTCGTTGTAGTACCGCGCTTCCCGCCGGCGACCATGCTCGGCGTCGCGCTGCCGCTGTTCATCGTCACCATGGCGTCGCAGAACATTCCTGGCATCGCGGTGCTGCACGCCAATGGCTACCGCCCGCCGCCCGGCAAGCTGTTCGCCGCCACCGGCCTGTTCGGCCTGCTGGCCGCGCCGTTCGGCAGCCATGCGGTTAATCTGGCGGCGATCACCGCCGCCATGTGCGCGGGGCCGGACGCGCATCCCGATCCGCGCCGGCGCTACTGGGCGGCGACCGTCGCGGGCCTCGCCTATGTCGTGTTCGGCCTGCTGGCCGGCGCCGTCACCGCCGCCGCGGCCGCGTCCCCGCCTTTGCTGATCGAGGCGGTGGCGGGCCTGGCGCTGCTGGGGGCGTTCGGCACGTCCCTGATGGCCGCGCTGGCCGATCCGGCAGGGCGGGAGGCGGCGGTGATCTGCTTCCTGGTCACCGGCTCGGGCGTCACCTTCCTGGGCGTCGGCGGTGCCGCCTGGGGCCTGTTGGCCGGCGGCGCGGTGCTGGCGCTGGGAGGCTGGCGGGCGCGCCTCGGCGTTGCCTGAGAGTTTGTGAAGGAATGCCCAAGGGGTTGGGGGGCGACAAAACTCTCCCTCTCCGCCCTCGGGGGCGGAGAGGGTTGGGGTGAGGTGGGGGACCGGGCGATGCGGAAAGTTGCCGCGAGGAACTGCGGATTTTCGCGGCGCTGGCGCCACCCCACCTCACCCTGACCCTCTCCGCCCCAGCGGGGCGGAGAGGGAATGGAGTCGCCGCGTCGATTTCTTTCACACGCTCTGAGCGGGCATCTTGTCCGCAGTGGCGCCCCGCCGGCGGGGGACGCTATCATCGGTGCAGCCCGGGGGCGCGCCGCATGACCGATGAGCTTGTGTTCTACACCCATCCGATGTCCCGTGGCCGCATCGTCCGCTGGATGCTGGAGGAGGTCGGCCAGCCTTACCGGACAGAAGTCATGGCGTTCGGGCCGGACATGAAGGCGGCCGCGTACCGTGCCATCAATCCGATGGGCAAGGTGCCGGCGCTGCGCCACGGCGATATCGTGGTCACCGAATGCGCCGCGATCTGCGCCTATCTCGCCGATGCGTTTCCCGCCGCCGGGCTTGCCCCGCCGCCGGGCAGCCGGTTGCGCGGCACGTATTTCCGCTGGCTGTTCTTCGGCGCCGGCCCGGTGGAGGCGGCGGCGACCAACACCGCCCTCAAGCTCGCCATTCCGCCGGAGCGGGAAGGGACGGTCGGCTACGGCCGGATGGCGGACGTGGTCGGCATGCTTGAGCATGCGGTCAGCGGGGGGACCTATCTGGCGGGTGACGGCTTCACCGCGGCCGACGTGTATCTCGGCTCGCAGATCGGTTGGGGCATGCAGTTCGGCACGATCGAAAAGCGGCCGGCGCTGGAAGCCTACTGGGCGCGCATCGCGGCGCGACCGGCGGCGGTGCGGGCGCGTGCGATCGACGATGCGCTGATCCCGCCGCCCGCCGCCGAGGAACGCTAGGACCCGCCATGTTCGCCGGCAGCCCGGCGCCGCAGACCCAGTTCGATCCACGCGACCTGACGCGCGGCACCATCCTGCGCCGCATCGTCGCGTTCGTGCTCGACGGCATCGTACTGCTGATCGCAATCAAGCTGCTGGCCGCGCTGCTGTTCGTTTTCGGCATCGTCACGCTCGGCCTCGGGATGCCGCTGCTCGGCCTGCTGCCGGTGGTGCCGGTGCTGTACAACTGGCTCAGCCTGCTGACCGGCCTTTCGGCGACGCCGGGGCAGGCGATGATGGGGCTGGTCGTGCGCCGGTTCGACGATCTCGGGCCGCCGGGCGGCCTCGCCGCGCTGGTGTGGGTGATCGGGTTCTACGTCTCCGTCGCGCTGTCCGGCCTGCCGTTTTTGCTGGCGCTGTTCACCACCGGCCGCCGCACGGCGCATGATCTGGCATCAGGGCTGATCGTGGTACGCGCACGGGCGTTGACCCGCGGCCCCGGCTTCTGGCACATGCGAGCGGGAGGGTCGCCGTACGCATGAGCTACAAGCCGCCCCGCCGGCCGCAGTTCTTCTACACAACGGCCCCGCTGCCGTGCCCCTACGTGCCCGGCCGGACAGAGCGCAAGGTGGTCACCGAGATCACCGGACCGGACGCGGATACGCTGCATGACCGGCTGTCGCGCGCCGGGTTCCGCCGCAGCCACAACATTGCCTACGCACCGGTCTGCCCCAATTGCAACGCCTGCGTGCCGATCCGCATTCCGGCCGAGAGCTTCCAGCCAGAACGCTCGCTGCGCCGGATCGCGCGGGCCAATGCCTCGGTGGAGGGCTACGAGGTGCCGGCGCGGGCGACCGCCGAGCAGTACCACCTGTTCCAGCGCTACCAGCAGGCCCGGCACGGCGACGGCGACATGGCGACGATGAGTTTCTACGACTATCGCGCCATGATCGAGGATACGCCGATCGAGACCTTCATCGTCGAATTCCGCGACCCCGACGACCGGCTGGTCGGCGCGTGCCTGACCGACCGGCTGAGCGACGGGCTGTCGGCGGTCTACTCGTTCTTCATCCCTGAACTCGATCGCCGCAGCCTCGGCACCTACACCATCCTGTGGCTGATCGAGCGGGCGCGCGGCCTCGGGCTGCCCTATGTCTATCTCGGCTATTGGGTGCCGGAGAGCCGGAAGATGGCCTACAAGGCCCGCTTCCGCCCCGCCGAGGTGCTGTCCGGCGGCGTCTGGCGGACGCTGGCGGAGGCGGATGCGGCGCCGACCCCGCCGCTGCCCGGCTTCAGCCTGGTGCCGGAAACCGCCGGGTAGCCCGCCCGCCCCTAGTTCAACGGCACTCGCTCGGCCGCCTGCAGCGTGACGCGGCGGGGTTCGACCAGCACCAACTCACTGCCGATCGGCGGCGACGGCAGCCGCCCGCCGGCGCGGGCCGGGCGCAGCGGCATGTCCGGCACCGCATTGATCGCCGTCGCGCGCAGCAGCGCGGCAACGAAGGCGCGGCCCCAACCGACCGGGGAGCGGGGGGCGATCGACGCCCACATCGTCTGCCACCGCTCCCGCCGCTCGGCCTGCGGCATGCCGAGGGCGCGGTCCATCGCGTCCGCCAGCGCATCGGCGTCGTGCGGGTTGATCAGCAGGGCGCCGTCCAGTTGCTGTGCCGCGCCGGCGAAGCGCGACAGCACCAGGACGCCGGGATCGTTCGGGTCCTGGGCGGCGACGAACTCCTTGGCCACCAGGTTCATCCCGTCGCGCAGCGGCGTCACCAGCCCGACGCGAGCGGAACGGAGATAGCCTGCCACCAGCGCGCGATCGACGGCGCGGGAGACGAAGCGCAGCGGCTGCCAGTCCGGCTCGGCCAGATCGGCGTTCAGTGCGCCCACCTCGCGGTCCAGGCTTTCGCGCAGCGCGCGGTAGCTGGCCACGTCCTTGCGCGACATCGCCGCGATCTGCAGCATCGTCGCCTGGCGCAGCCAGCGCGGATGGCGGGCGAACAGCCGCCGCAGCCCGACCAGGCGTTGCAGCAGCCCCTTGGTGGGGTCCAGCCGCTCCACCCCCAGGATCAGATGCTGGCCCTGCAGGCTGCGCCGCAGCCCCTCCGCCTCGGAGGAATGCGCCATCCGCTCGGCCAGTTGCGCGAAGCCCTGCGGCTCGATCTCGACCGGGAAGACGCCGAGCCGCACGCGCCGGTCGCCGACCAGCAGCACATTGCCGGCCAGCCGCGTCGCCGCCACGAACAATTCGGCGGCGGCGGCGAAATTCGCCAGATCGTTGTCGGTCTGGAAGCCGATCAGGTCGGCGGCGAGCATGTCGCGCACAAAACCGCCCATCTCCGGCGCCGCGGCCAGCACGTCCGCCGAGGCGAACGGAACGTGCAGGAAGAAGCCGATCGGATTGGTCACGCCGCGCGCGCGCAGGGCGGCTGCCAGCGGCAGCAGATGGAAATCATGCACCCAGACCAGATCGGTCGGGCGCAGCAGCGGCTGCAAGGTTGCCGCCATGCGTCCGTTCACCTCCCGGTACACATCCGCGTCGCGCCGGTCGTAGCGCATCAGTTCCGGCATCGTGTGCAGCAGCGGCCACAGCACGCCGTTGGCGAAGTTGTTGTAGTAGCGGTCGTGCTCCTCCTGCGTCAGATCGACGGTGGCGAAATCCACGCCGCCTTCGGTGCGCACGCAGACGCTGGTGCCGGTGCCGGCGACGATTGCGCCGCTCCAGCCGAACCACATGCCGCCGCGCTTCTCCATCAGCCCGTCGATGGCGACGGCCAGTCCGCCGGCCGGCGTGGCGGCCGAGGCGACGGGAACGCGGTTGGACACAACCACCAGGCGATTCATCTTGCCTCCAGCAGCGCGACGGGCTGCGACGCAAACATCTCGGCGAGACCGATACGGGTCGCCGCATTCCGCATGCCGGCCGCCGACCCGCCTTGATCAAGCGCATCAACAAGCCTGCGGCCGTGCAGAAGACGCGGCAACATGACTGTAGTTTCATTCCAGAACGCTGTCGGAATCACGGGATTTCGGATCATTCCATTGTCTTGCACAAGCTCCGCCGCAGTCAGGCGCGCCACTGCAACAATGATCGCCCGCCCTTCGTGCAGGCGCGCGAAGGCCAGCGCATGCTCCGCCGCCGGCCCCTCGATGCGCAGCTTCTGATAGGTGCCCGCCGCGAACAGCCCCGGCATGCGCGCCCGCAGCGCCAGCGCGCGCGCGATCAGCGCCTGCTTGATCCGCCCATCGCGCCAGCATTCGATCAGCTCGGCCGGCGGGGCGGAGCGGGCGAACGCCTCGGCCCGCGCCTGCCAGTCCACCGGCCGGCGGTTGTCCGGGTCCACCAGGGAGAAATCCCAGAACTCGGTGCCCTGATAGAGGTCGGGGATGCCCGGCACGGTCAGCCGCAGCAGCGTCTGCGCGAGGCTGTTCACTGCGCCCGCCGGGGCGATGCGGGCGGCGAAGGCGGCCAGTTCCTGGGCCACCCCGGCGCTGCGCGCGGGGTTGAGGCAGCCGGCCAGGAAATCCTGGCACGCAGCCTCATAGGCCTCGTTCGGCGCGGCCCATTCGCTGTGCCGCTTGGCCTCCCGCACCGCCTTCTCCAGCCAGCCGCCGACCCGCTCGCGATACGCCGCGAGACCGGCCTGGTCGGTGGGGTCGAGGTCGAGCGGCCAGGCGGCGACCAGCGTCTGATAGAGCATCAGCTCATCGGCCTCGTCCGGCGCCAGGATGCCGTCCACCTCGCGCTTCAGCGGCGCATTGAGACGCATCCACCGCGCAACCGCGGCTTCCCAGGCCTCCGGCACTTCGCTCAGCACGGCGAGCCGGGCGCGGGTATCCTCGCCCCGCTTGTGGTCGTGCGTCGCGGTGGCGAGCAGGCCGCGCGGGAAGCGCCGCCGCCGCGCCTCCATGGCGGCGTGGAAGGCGGCGGGGGTCAGGGCGAACTGGTCGGGGTCGGCGCCGACCTCGTTGCGGCTCAGCAGCCGGCCGTAGCGGTAGAAGGCGGTATCCTCCACCGACTTCGCGGCGGTGGGGGCGGAAAGCTGCTGGAAGCGCACCATCGCCCGCAGCCGTTCCTGCCGCGCCGGGCCGGCCGGCACGCTGCGCAGCCCGTCCCCGCCGAGCCAGCCGCCGAGCAGGTCGAGCAGGCCGCGATCGGCGGCGCGCATCGTCCGCCGCGCCCCGGCCATCGCCCAGGCGAGGTCCCGCGCATCGGCCTCCGACGCGCCGGCGGCGCCCGCATAGATCCGGTAGCTGTGGAAATGCACCAGGAGCTCCTCAAGCGCCCTTCGCAAGGCCGTTAATGTCCAGTCTCGTGTGGCGACATTGCGGCGGGCGATCCGATGCAACGCGGCAGCCGTTGCCCATAGTTCGCTGGACAGGGTTTCGCGCAGAATCTGGCGCCGGGCGGGCATGGCCTCGGCCGCGAATTCGGCCGGCCGGCCGGTGACGGCGGTCCACAGCATGGTCAGCGGCGCGGCGCCGGCGGGGTCGTGCAGCACCGCCGCCACTTCGCTCATGAAGTCGTACCCGGTGGTGCCGTCGGTCAGCCAGTCGGCCGGCAGGTGCTCGTGCGGGGCGAGAATCTTCTCGATCCACAGGATGCCATGCTCCGGCCGCGCCGCGGCCAGCCGGCGGCGCAGCTTGCGGCAGTAGCCGCGCGGATCGGCCAGCCCGTCCACGTGGTCGATCCGCACGCCGTCGATCAGCCCCTCGGCATAGAGGCGCAGGACATAGGCGTGCGTCGCCTCGAACACGTCCGGCCGCTCGGCGCGCAGCCCGGCCAGCCCGTTGATGTCAAAAAAGCGCCGCCAGTTGATCTCGTCCGCCGCCGCGCGCCACCAGGCGAGACGGTAGTGCTGCCGTTCCAGCAGCGCATGCAGCCGCGCGCGGGACGGGGCATCGTTGACGGCGGCGAGCGCCGCGGCGAAGGCATCCGGCCGTTCCGCGAACGCGGCGACCAGCGCCGCGCGGTCGGCGGCGGCCCGCTCGCGCGTCAGCCGGCCCTCCGCGAAGCGGCCAGCAAGGTCGTCCAGCGCGCCCCCGGCCGCCCGCAGGATCGCCGGATAGTCCCGCGGCGCGACCGGGAAGCGGTGCGCGTCATAGACCGCGACGAAGAACCGACCGTCCGCCGGATCGAAGCGCAGCACGAGGTCGCCGGCGGCCAGCACCTCGCCGTATGGGGCGCCGAGGAACGGTGCCAGCAGCCGCCCGCGCAGGGCCGGATCGGGCGGGTCCCAGTCGATATCGAAATAATCAGCGTAGGGGCTGGCGCGGCCCCATTCCAGGACATCCAGCCACCACGCGTTGTCCGCGCCGCCCACGCCCATGTGGTTCGGCACGATGTCCAGGATCAGCCCCATCTCCCGCGCGCGCAGCGCCGCGACCAGCCGCCGCAGCGCCGCCTCACCGCCCAGTTCGGGATCGATCTGGCCGTGATCGACGATGTCGTAGCCATGCGTCGATCCCGGCCGGGAGCGGAGCAGGGGGCTGGCATAGATGTGGCTGACGCCGAGCGCGTGCAGGTAGGGCACCAGCGCGGTGGCGCGGTCCAGCGGGAAGTCGCGATGGAATTGCAGCCGGACGGTGGCGCGGACGGTCATGTGCCGAGCAGGAATGCGACGGTGGAACGGGCCGGCAGCCGGCCGTCGCGCGCGGCGTCGGCCTCGCCGGGGCGGGTCTCGAACAGCATCGGGCCGGCCAGCGGTTCGACCGGCACCGGATGCGGGGCGAGGTTGGTGGCCAGCACCAGTTCCGCCCCGTCGCCGAGCCGCCACCGCGCCACCACCCCGGCCGCGCCGACCGGCCCGGCGCCCAGGCTCGTGCTGCCGTGAAGCCGCGGGAACAGGTGGCGCGCGCGCAAGCCGAGCAGGGTGCGGAACAGCGCGAGCGTGGCCGCATCGGTATCGGCGGGGTCGGGGACCGAGGCCTGGAACGTCGCGGCTCCGTTCGGATCGGGGATCTGCTCGCGCCGCCGCGCATCGGCGAAGGCGGCGAAATGCGCGAACTCCTTCCGCCGTCCGTCGCGGACCAGCCGCGCCAGCTCCGGCCCGTGATCGGTGAAATACAGGAACGGTGCCCGGGCGCCGTATTCCTCGCCCATGAACAGCAGCGGAATCTGCGGCGCGAGCAGCAGCAGGGCCTGGGCGGCGCGCAGCGCAGCCGGATCGGCGAGCGCGGTCAGGCGGTCGCCGAACGCGCGGTTGCCGATCTGGTCGTGGTTCTGCAGGCAGAACACGAAGCATGTCGCCGGCAGCGCCCCGCTCGGTTCGCCGCGCCGCCGGCCGCGCGGCGAAATCTCCCCCTGATAGGCGAAACCCTCGCCGAGCGCGCGGGCCAGTTGCGCGGCCGGGTCGGGGTAGTCGGCGTAATACCCCTCCCGCTCGCCGGTCAGCAGCACGTGCAGGCAGTGATGCGCGTCGTCCGCCCATTGTGCATCGAACTTGCCGGGGCCGAGCAGGGAGGCGCGATTGCCCTCATGCTCCAGCACCAGATGCACGTGCCGGCCGGGATCGACGCCGGCGCGGATGCCGGCGCACAGCTCCAGCAGCGCGCTTTGCGGCGTGATCGCGTGCGCCGCATCGAAGCGCAGCCCGTCGAAGCGGTATTCGTTCAGCCAGTAGAGCGCATTCTGAGTGAAGAACTCGCGCACTTCCCTCCGGCGGAAGGCGATCGCCGCGCCCCACGGCGTGTGCGTGCCCTCGTCGAAGAACGCCTCCGCATAGGCGTGCAGATAATTCCCGTCCGGGCCGAAATGGTTGTAGACGACATCGAGCAGCACCATCAGGCCAAGGCCGTGGGCGCGGTCGATCAGCGTTTTCAGCGCGCCCGGCGTGCCATAGGCGGCGTCCGGCGCGAACGGCAGCACGCCGTCATAGCCCCAGTTGCGCGCGCCGGGAAAATCCGCGATCGGCATCAGCTCGATCGCGGTGAAGCCGAGATCGCGCAGCCGTTCGAGCTGCGCCGCAACCCCGGCGAAGCCGCCCAGCGCGCCGACATGCAGTTCGCAGATCACCGCCTCGTGCCACGGCCGGCCGCGCCAGTCGGCGAAGTGCCATTCATGCGCGCGCGGGTCGAACACCACGCTCGGCCCATGCACGTCCTCGGCTTGCAGGCGCGAGGCCGGGTCGGGCACCAGCGTCCCGTCCGGCAGGCGATAGCGGTAGCGCGTGCCGGGACCCACTGGCGCCTCCGCCACATGCCAGCCGCCGGCTTCCTCCTGCATCGGCAGGGTCGGCCCGCCCTCGATCGCGACGGCCATGCCGACGACGCTCGGCGCCCAGATGCGAAAGCGTGTGCTGCCGTCCACGCGCAGCTCCGCACCGAAGGGGAGTGCCTGGGCAAAGCGGGCGGCCATTACGCGCGCCCCCCAGCCGGCTGCCAGCCGTCTTGGCTCATTGGTCGATCCCCCGTGGAGTTGGTGCCGCCGCTGCCGCGATCCGCGGCGCGATAGGCGACGCGCGGCCCCCGGTTAAGTTGCACGCGGCGTGCCTTGGGAAGCGTCGCGCTGATCGAGCGCTGACGCCTCCCGCAGGAACCGGCCAGCAAGAGTGCGCTGTGCGTTGGACCCCTGGCCCGGCCAAACTTATCGCGCGGCGCTTTCCCTGTCCCGGTATCGACAATTCCGCGCGGCTCGGCACGGCCCCGCGAACCAAGAGACCTCGTCAGGTTGACGGAGCGAAGGCGGGACCAGCCTGCTCAGCGCAGCCGCTCGAACACCAGGGTGGAGACGATTTCCTTCCCAAAGAACGGGCTGATGAACGGCGCGGTGGTGAGAGTGAGCGTGCTGCCGGAAATCGCTGCAATCCGGTGCAGGTCGGTTCCGTTCCAGGCCTGGTTCCAAGCGACTTCGGGGTGGTTTGTCAGCTTGTCGCCATCCAGGTCATAGGTCCCGGAATAGGCCGCCATGGTCCGATAGAGTGCCGCGGCCTCCGCATCCGTGGCCTGGACGGAGGCGGCGGCCTTGCGCGACGCACCGGCCATTATGAACGCCATGTGACCGTCGCCGGTGAAGGTGATGAGGCCCAGCGGGTGTTCGCCGAGCGGATTATGGATGATCCCGCTCCCCGTCTCCTGTTCCGCCAGGGACAACAGACGCCATGTGCCGACGATATCGTCCGCCTGCGCCACCGATGATATTACCATGCCTCCCGCAAGGATGACCGCGGAGGCAAGCATGTTCATGGACTTGGACATGTCGCTCCCTTCACGTTCGTTGCTTGGCATTTCCCAAGGCGGATGATCCGCCCGGCGGAGCTGGGGAAGGCGAATGCGCTCACCCAGACGCCGTCAATCCTAGAGCGGTCGATAACATAAGGCAAGAGTTACGACTTAGAGTTTGCTATCGATATTGTTAGTCTCCCGCTCGAACGTGATGGGGCATCACCGATCCCCGATCAAACGGCGCTCACGCCGCTTCCAGCACGATCGTCGCGAGCGGGGGCAGGGTCAGCGACAGGGAGGCGGGGAGGTCGTTGCTAGGCTGCGCCTCGGCCGCCACCCAGCCGCCATTGCCCGTGTTCGATCCGCCGTAGATTGCGGCGTCGCTGTTGAACACCTCCCGCCAGCCGCCGCCTTGCGGCACGCCGAGCCGGTAGCCGACGCGGGGGATCGGGGTGAAATTGCACACCGTGAGCACCGGGCGGTCACCGTCCTGCCCGAAGCGGAGCCAGGCGAACACGCTGTTGTCCCGGTCGTTCAGCACCACCCAGCGGAAACCCTCGGCCTCCGCGTCGCCGCGGTGCAGGGCGGGGGTTTCGCGGTACAATCGGTTCAGGTCGCGCACCATGCGCTGCACGCCGGCATGGCGCGGATCATCCAGCAGGTGCCAGTCGAGCTCGCCGTCGTGGTTCCATTCCCGTTCCTGCGCGAACTCCCCGCCCATGAACAGCAGCTTCTTGCCGGGATGCGTCCACATGAAACCCAGATAGGCGCGCAGGTTGGCGAATTTCTGCCATTCATCGCCCGGCATCCTGCCGATCAGCGAGCCCTTTCCGTACACCACCTCATCATGCGACAGCGGCAGCACGAAGCGTTCGGAGAAGGCGTAGACGAGACCGAAGGTGATGCTGTCGTGGTGCCAGCGACGATACACCGGGTTTTCCTGCATGTAGTGCAGGGTGTCGTGCATCCAGCCCATGTTCCATTTGTAGCTGAAGCCGAGGCCGCCATCCTCCGGCGTGCGGGTGACGCCGGGCCAGGCGGTGCTCTCCTCCGCGATCAGCACTGCGCCGGGGCAGCGTTCGCGCACCGTGCGGCTGAGTTCTTGCAGGAATGCCACCGCCTCCAGATTCTCACGTCCGCCGTAGCGGTTCGGCACCCACTCGCCGTCCCGCCTGCTGTAGTCGCGATACAGCATGGAGGCGACGGCATCCACGCGCAGCCCGTCCGCATGGTAGTGTTCCAGCCAGTGCAGCGCGCTGCCGATCAGGAAGCCGCGCACC
>JAKAZX010000048.1 GCA_021826485.1 Pseudomonadota bacterium
CCGAGCGCCTCGCGCAGCGAGCCGCAGACGGTCGGGATGCCCTTCAGCTCCTCCGGCGGCAGGTCATACAGGTCCTTGTCCATCGGGTCGCCGGGATGGATCTTGTTCTTGATGCCGTCCAGGCCCGCCATCAGCATCGCGCTGAACGCCAGATAGGGGTTGGCCGCCGCGTCCGGGAAGCGCACTTCGACGCGCTTGGCCTTCGGGTTGGTCGCATACGGGATGCGGCAGGAGGCGGAGCGGTTGCGCGCCGAATAGGCCAGCAGCACCGGCGCCTCGAAGCCCGGGATCAGGCGCTTGTAGCTGTTGGTGGCGGGGTTGGTGAAGGCGTTCAGTGCCTTGGCATGCTTGATGATGCCGCCGATGTAGTACAGCGCGGTTTCCGACAGATCAGCATAGCCGTTGCCGGCGAACAGCGGCTTGCCGGCCTTCCAGATCGACTGGTGGCAGTGCATGCCGGAGCCGTTGTCGCCATAGATCGGCTTCGGCATGAAGGTCGCCGTCTTGCCGTAGCTGTGGGCGACGTTGTGGATGCAGTATTTGTAGATTTGCAGGTGGTCGGCCATGCGCACCATCGGGCCGAACTTCATGCCCAGCTCATGCTGCGACTGCGCCACCTCGTGGTGGTGCTTCTCGATCACCACGCCCATCTCGCCCATCGTCGAGAGCATCTCGGCGCGCAGGTCGCTTTCGCTGTCCACCGGCGGCACCGGGAAATAGCCGCCCTTGATGCCGGGGCGGTGGCCCATGTTGCCCTCGGCATAGTCCTTCAGGGAGGCCTGCGGACCTTCGATGCTGTCGAGCTGGTAGATGCCGTAATTGCCGCCGGTGCCGAACTTCACGCTGTCGAACACGAAGAACTCGGCTTCCGGGCCGAAGAACACGGCGTCGCCGACACCGGACGCCTTGACATAGGCTTCCGCCTTCTTGGCGGTCGAGCGCGGGTCGCGGTTGTACGGCTGGCCGGTGGACGGCTCGACGATGTCGCAGATCAGCACCAGGCTGGGCTTCGCCGCGAACGGGTCCATCGTCGCCGTCTCGGGGTCCGGCATCAGGATCATGTCGCTCTCGTTGATCGCCCTCCCGCCGGCAATCGAGGAGCCGTCGAACATGATGCCGTCGCGGAACACCTCCTCATCGATGGTGGAGACGTGCTGCGCGGTGTGCTGCCATTTGCCGCGCGGGTCGGTGAACCGCAGGTCCACGTATTCCACGGAGTGCTCCTTGAGCATCTCCAGCACCTTTGCCACGCCGTTGTCGCCGCTGCCTGCGGGTCGCTTCGCCATTACTCCGGTTCCCTCGTGCCTGACGCGCCGCGCCGGACGGCGCGACGCAACCTTCGGGGCCGCCCCACGCGGCCCCCGCTGCCCCGCTCAATCTGCTGCGAGCGGAACGAAACTCCCTAGATCGCGTCTTCCCCGCGCTCGCCGGTGCGGATGCGCACCACCTCCTCGATCGGGCTGACGAAGATCTTGCCGTCGCCGATGCGCCCGGTGCGCGCGGCGGTCACGATCGCCTCGATCGCGCGCTCCACCACGTCATCGTCGCACACCACCTCGATCTTCACCTTGGGCAGGAAATCCACGACGTATTCGGCACCGCGGTACAGCTCGGTATGGCCCTTCTGCCGGCCGAACCCCTTCGCCTCGACCACCGTGATGCCTTGCAGTCCAACCTCGTGCAGCGCCTCCTTCACCTCGTCCAGCTTGAACGGCTTGATGACCGCCTCGATCTTCTTCATGCCACGCCCTCGCCCTCATGCCGAAGCCGCGTCATCCCGGCGACCGGGCGAGCGGTTGATAAGGGTTGCACGCCGCGTGCCAGCCATCAATGCACGGCGCCGCCGGGCGGCTGCCCATCCCCCGGGCAACCGGCCACGCCGCCTTCCTGGGCGGGCGCTGCCTCATTTCGCGGCAGCCGCATGTTGCGGCCGGCGCCCCGCCCGCCTAGGGTCCGCGCCGCCGGGAAGGGGGGCGGGATGAAGCCGGTCAATTCACTGCTTGCGGCCACGGGGACGACGATCTTCACCGTCATGTCGGCGCTGGCGGTGGCGCACGATGCCATCAATCTCGGCCAGGGCTTTCCGGATACCGAAGGGCCGCGCGACCTGCTGGACGCCGCCGCCGCCGCGCTGATGGACGGGCGCAACCAGTACCCGCCGCTGACCGGCGTGCCGGAACTGCGCCAGGCGGTCGCCGCCGCCAACCGGCGCTTCTACGGCATCGCCGCCGACCCGGCGGAGGAGATCGTGGTCACCTCCGGCGCCACCGAGGCGCTGGCCGCCTCCCTCGCCGCGCTGCTCGACCCGGGCGACGAGGTGGTGCTGATCGAGCCGCTGTACGACACCTATCTGCCGATGGTGAAGCTGCTGGGCGCGGTGCCGCGGCTGGTCCGCCTCGCCCCGCCGCGCTGGGACCTGCCGCGGGCGGAGCTGGCCGCCGCCTTCGGCCCGCGCACCAAGGCGATCCTGCTCAACACGCCGATGAACCCGACCGGCAAGGTGTTCACCGAGGACGAACTGGGCTTCATCGCCGGCCTGTTGCAGCAGCACGACGCCTATGCGGTGTGCGACGAGGTCTATGAGCATCTGGTGTTCGAGGGGGCGCGCCACCGGCCGCTGATGACCCTGCCGGGCATGCGGGACCGCTGCCTGCGCATCGGCAGCGCCGGCAAGACCTTCGCGCTGACCGGATGGAAGGTCGGCTACGTCACCGCCCCGCGCGCGCTCGCCGGGGTGGTGGCGAAGGCGCATCAGAACTTCACCTTCACCACCCCGCCCAACCTGCAACGCGCCGTCGCCGCCGGGCTGGCCAAGCCGGATGCGTATTACGCCGGCCTCGCCGCCGATCTGGCGCTGCGCCGCGACCTGCTGGCGGCCGGGCTGCGCCGGCTCGGCTTCGGCGTGCTGCCGGTGCAGGGCAGCTACTTCATCACCGCCGACTACACCGCCCTGGCGGCGGAGGATGATGTCGCGTTCTGCCGGCGGATGACGGAGCAGGCGCGGGTGACGGCGATCCCGCTCTCGGCCTTCTATGCCGGCGCGGCGCCGCAGGGCTTCGTCCGCTTCGCCTTCTGCAAGCGCCCGGAGGTGCTGGAGGCGGCGCTGGCGCGGCTGGCGGCTTGGCTGCCCGCGTTGACGCCGGCGGCGGCTTCGGCCTAAACCGCCGCCGCAGGCCGGTGGCGGGCGTAGCTCAGTTGGTTAGAGCGCCAGGTTGTGGTCCTGGATGCCGTGGGTTCGAATCCCATCGCTCGCCCCATCGCCATTCCATGCTATGCCGGCACGGCCCATCCCAACGATAAACGGAGGAAACCGTGCCGATCCCGCTTCGCCATGCCGCTGCCGCCGGCGGCGTGCTGGTCGCCCTGGCGTTCGCCGGGCCGGCCGCGCGTGCCGACGACGACGCCTTCGTCAAGCAGGCCAAGGAATTCGTCGCCAAGGTGACGGCGCCGACCGCCGCCTGGAACGGCCCCACCACCGGGCCGCGCGCCCAGCCGGGCAAGCTGGTGATCTACGTCTCCACCGACCAGCGCAACAGCGGCGTGCGCGCCGCCGGCGACGGGGTGGAGGAAGCGGCCGGCGTGATCGGCTGGAAGTTCCGCGCGATCGACGGGCGCGGCACCATGGACGGCGAATTGTCCGGCATCTCGCAGGCGATCGCGCTGAAGCCGGACGGCATCGTGCTCGGCGGCATCGACGCCGCCTCCCATGCCGAGGCGATCGAGCGGGCGGTGCAGGCCGGCATCAAGGTGGTCGGCTGGCATGTCGGGCCGAAGCCGGGGCCGATCGCGAGCCCGCCGGTCGTGTTCAACATCAACACCGAGCCGCCGGAGGTGGGCAAGGCCGCCGCCATGTACGCCGTCGCCGACTCGAACGGCACCGCCGGCGTGGTGATCTTCACCGACAGCATCTACGGCATGGCGGTCGCCAAGTCGGACGCGATGGCGGCGGTGATCAAGCAGTGCAAGGGCTGCACGCTGCTGAGCGTGGAGAACGCGCCGCTCGCCGACACCTCGACGCGCATGTCGCAGCTCACCGCCTCGCTGCTTGCCCGCTACGGCAAGAAGTGGACCTATGCGATGGGCATCAACGACCTGTATTTCGATTTCGAAGCGCCGGCCTTGCAGGCGGCCGGCATCCCGGGCGACGGCTATCCGCGCAACATCTCCGGCGGCGACGGCTCCGCCTCGGCGTTCCAGCGCATCCGCCAGCATGAATACCAGATCGGCACCGCCGCCGATCCGCTGCGGATGCAGGGCTGGCAGTGCATCGACGAGATGAACCGCGCCTTCGCCGGGCAGCCGGCGAGCGGCTACATCCCGCCCGTGCATCTGTTCACCGCGTCCAATATCGGCAGCGACGGCGGGCCGCACGACGTCTATGACCCGGACAACGGCTACCGCGACGAATACCGCAAGATCTGGGGCAAATAAGCGGGCAGGGGGCGGGTCCGCGGACCCGCCCCGGCTTCCGCCCTACCGGGTGGCGGAAAACGCGGTCGGCGTCAGCAACTGGCTGGTGATGTTGGCGATGATCTGCCCGTCGCGCTCGCTGTCGGCGCGCGCCTTCTGCCAGTCCGCGTCATTCTGGAAGGCGGCCCATTTGGTCTCGCGCTCGGCCAGGCTTTCCCAGGCCAGCATGTAGGTCAGCTCGTTGTTGCTCTCGCCGATCAGCGTCGTCCAGAACCCGGCCTGGCGGATGCCGTGGCGTTCCCACAGTTTCAGCGTGTGGTTCTGAAAGCGCGCGATCAGCGCCGGCAGCCGCCCCGGCAGGCAGCGATAGACGCGCAGTTCGTGGATCATCGGCGTTTCCCTTGATGGCGACCAAGCGCCCCGCGTGCGCCAGCGGCTGCCGGCGGTCAAGCCCGGCGGCGCCGGCGGGCTACTGCCGGGTCGCCACGCTGGACGGCGGCGGGCCGAGCAGCGCGGCGGCGTAGGCCGGCGGATCGAGCACCAGCCGGTGCGCCGCCGCCAAATCGCTTTCCTGCCCCGGCGCGGCCGGGCAGGCGCTGCGGATTTCCAGGATGTCGTTGGGCGACAGCGGCGGGCGCGCCGCGCGGTGGCGTGCCAGCGCGTGTGCCATCGGCTGGATGCCGCGTTCCAGCCGCATCATCTGCCGGGCCAGCGCCGGCGCGCCCAGGCTGGTGCAGACCTGTGGCAGCACGCCGAGGCCCTGCAGCGGCCAGCCCAGCGGGGCCATCACCCGGCTCCAGGTCACCAGCAGCTCGCCGCCGTCGGGCAGGGTGGCGATGGTCTGCACCAGGCCTTTGCCCAGGGTGCTGCTGCCCAGCACCACGGCGCGATGCTGGTCGGCCAGCGCCGCCGCGAGAATCTCCGCCGAGCTGGCGGAAAATCCGTCCACCATCACCACCACCGGCAGCCCGGCCGCCAGATCGACCCCGTGGGCGACGAAGCTGTGCGCGGCGGCCGGGTCGCGGCCCGCGGTGGTCGCCACCACGCCGTCGGCCAGCAGCGTCTCCGCCGCCGCCACCGCCTGGCGCAGCAGGCCGCCGCGATTGCCGCGCAGGTCCAGCACCACCCCGCGCGGCCGGCGCGGGGCGGCGAGCGCATCGGCCAGCGCCTCGGCCATCTGCGCGCCGGTGTCGATGCCGAACGTGCTGACATGCAGGACCAGCACGTCGCCGCGCCGCTCGGCGCTGACCGTGCGCGGCGGCAGCAGCGCGCGCTCGACCGCCACGTCGCGCTTGCCGGCCCGGGCGCTGCGCAGCGTCAGCAGCACCTGCGTCCCCTCCGGCCCGGCGAGCAGCTCGGCCGCCGCGGCAAGGTCCGCACCCGGGACCGCGGTGCCGTCCACCGCCAGCAGCCGGTCCCCCGCGTGCAGCCCGGCTGCCGCGGCCGGGCCGTCGGGGGCCACATCCTGCACCACCACGCCGCCGTTGCGCGCCGCCAGCCGCACGCCGATGCCGGCCAGCCCGTCGCGATGCACCCGGTCGGCATCCGCCTCCGACGGCGGGGCATAGCGCGAATACGGGTCGAGATGGCTGCACAGGGCGCCGAACATCGCCTGCACGATGCCCTGCGTCCCGGCCCGCCGCACCGGCTCGGCGGCATCCCAGCCGGCGCGCGTCAGCGTCGCGACCGCCGCGCCCCAGCCGGTCGCATCGCCGGCGCCCGGCGCGGTCACCGCGGCCAGCGTCTGCCCGGCGAACCCCAGCCGCAGCGCGCCGTCCCGCAGCGCCGGCTGCAACCGGCTGTCCAGCACGGTCAGCCCGCCCAGCGCCCACACCGCGAGGGTGGGGATCGGCTCCGGCTCCAGCAGGCGCGGCGCCATGAAGGTGAAGGCGCTGGCGAACACCTCCGCGACCAGCCGGGGGTTGAGGCTGTGGCCGAGCGAAGCGGGCTCGGCCCGCGCGGTCAGCGGCACCAGCGCCAGCATGGCAAGGACGAGCGCGCGCATCACCGTCCCCGCGGACGTTTCCCCGCCCGTGCGTGCCGGCCGGCGGCGGGGTTGCCCGGCGGTCCGGGCCGATGGGGGCGGTCGGGCACGCCCTGCATGATGTGGAAAATCAGCCCGCCGGTCACCGGACTCGCCTCCGCCAGCCGCACCTCGACTTCCTGCGCGAGCCGGAAGGTCAGGCGCGTGCGGCGGCCTGTCAGCATGGCGGCGGCTTCGTCGTGCATCCAGAAATCGTCCGGCAGGGCCTTCAGCGGGACGAGTCCGCTGGCACCGTTGGACGTTATTGTGACGAAAAGTCCGAACCGGGTCACGCCCGAAATGCGTGCCGCGAACACCGCGCCCACCTTGTCCGCCATGAAGGCGGCGAGGTAGCGGTCGATCGCGTCGCGCTCGGCCATAGCCGCGCGCCGTTCCGTCGTCGTGATGTGTTCGGCGATGTCGGGGAATCGCGCCGCCTCCGCCTCCGTCAGCCCGCCCGGCCCCAGCTTCAGCCCGGCGATCAGCGCGCGATGCACCAGCAGGTCGGCATAGCGCCGGATCGGGCTGGTGAAATGCGCATACCGCGCCAGGGCGAGACCGAAATGGCCGATATTGTCGGGGCTGTAGGCGGCCTGGCTCTGGCTCCTCAGCATCACCTCGTTGACCAGCGGCGCCTGCTCGCTGCCGGCCACCCGCTTGAGCACGCGGTCCAGGTCGCGCGGCTGCACCTGGTCGCCTTGCGGCAGGCTGATGTCCAGCGTGCGCAGGAAGTCGCGCAGGCCGGCCAGCTTCTCGGCCGAGGGCGGGGCATGCACGCGGAACATGCAGGGGCGGTGCAGCCGCTCCAGCTCCTCGGCGGCGCTGACATTGGCCAGCACCATGAACTCCTCGATCAGCCGGTGGCTGTCGAGGCGCGGGCGGGGTGCCACCGAGATCACGCGGCCGGCGTCATCCAGCACCACCCGGCGTTCCGGCAGGTCGAGGTCGAGCGTGCCGCGCGCCTCGCGCGCCGCGAACAGCGCCCGGAACGCGGCATAGAGCGGCGCGATCGGCAAGTCGGTCGGGCTGTCCGCATCCGCCGCCGCCTGCACCTGCGCATAGGTCAGGCGGGCGGCGCTGCGCATCAGGCCGCGGCCGAACCGGTGGGCGCGCTTGCGCCCGTCCGGGCCGATCCGCATCTCCACGAACAGGCAGCCGCGATCCTCGTTCGGCCGCAGGCTGCACCAGTGGTTGGACAGCGCCTCCGGCAGCATCGGCACGACGCGGTCGGGGAAGTAGCAGGAATTGCCGCGCACAAAGGCGGCGCGGTCGAGCGCGCTGTCCGGCCGCACGTACTGCGCCACGTCGGCGATCGCGACCACCAGACGGAAGCCGTCGCCATCCGGCTCGGCGAACACCGCATCGTCGAAATCCCGCGCATCCTCCCCGTCGATGGTCACCAGCGGCAGGTCGCGCAGATCCTCCCGCCCGCGCAGGGCGACGCCGCGCGCCCGTTCCGCCTCGGCCACGGCCGCGGCGGGGAACTCGGTCGGGATGTCGTGGGTGCGGATGACGATCATGCTGACCGCGCGGGCATCGCCCATGCGGCCGAGCCGCTCGATCACGCGCGCCGGCTTGCGGCCGTGGCCGATGCCGGGCAGCGGCTCGGCCAGCACGATCTCCCCCGCTTCGGCGCCGGCATCCTCGCCGGGCGGGACCGCCCATTCCGCCTTGGCGCGCCGGTCGGTCGGCTCGATCCGCCCGCCGGTGGGCTTGTGCGGGTGATAGACGCCGAGGATGCGGCCCGGCGTCTCGGCGAGACGCTTGAGGGTGCGCCCCTCGTAGCGGTTCGGGCCGATCGGCTTCAGCCGCGCCAGCACCCGCTCCCCCGGCGCCAGCGCCGGCCGGCCGCGCGGCTCGGGCGCCATCAGCACCAGCGGGGGCGGGCCACTGCCCTGCCAGTCCACCGGCCGCGCCAGCGCATCGCCGTCCGGGTCGGTGCCGGTGACCTGCACCACCACCGCCTCCGGCAGCCGGCCGGGGGCGCGGAAGCGGCGGTGGCCGGCCGGGGCGGCCTGCCCCTCGGCCGCCATCTGCTTCAGCAGGTCGCGTAGCGCCGTGCGCTGCTCCGGCCCGAGGTTGAAGGCGCGGGCGATCTCGCGCTTGCCGACCCGGCCGGGCTGCTCGCGGATGAAGCGGCGGATCGCCTCGCGGCTCGGCAGCTCCGGCGCCGGCGGACGCCGCCGTGCCACGTCAGCCGGCGGCCTTGCGCTTCGGCGCCGCGGCCTTCGCCTTGGGCTTGGCGGCCGGCTTGGCCGTCCGCGTGGCGGCGGCCTTCGGCTTTGCAGCGGCCTTCGGCTTGGCAGGGGGCTTCGGCTTGGCGGCGGGCTTCGGCCGGGCAGCCTTGGCCGGCGCCGCGGCGGCGTCCGTCTTGCGCGCCGGTGTTGCCTTGCGCCGCCCGCGCCCCTTCGCCTTCAGCGGCTTGCCCTTCTCCTTCAGCCATGCCGCCGCCTGATCCAGCGTCACGTCGTCCATCGCCACGTCGCGCGGCACGTTGGCGACCATGTTGCCGTGCTGGACATAGGGGCCGAACCGGCCCTTGCGCACCAGCACCGGCTCGCGGTCGCCCGGATGCGGCCCCAGCGTGCGCACGCTCGCCATCTTGCGCGCCAGCACATCGACGGCGCGGTTGAGGCCGAGCGCCAGCACGTCGTCGTCGCGGTCGAGCGAGGCGAAGATGCCGCCCATCTTCACATAGGGGCCGAAGCGGCCGATCCCGGCCTCGATCGGCTCCTGCACCTCGGGGTGGATGCCGACGATGCGCGGCAGCGACAGCAGGCTCGCCGCCTGTTCGAGCGTGATCGAATCGCCGTCCATCCCGCGCGGCAGAGAGGCGCGCTTCGGCTTGCGCTTGGCGTCCTTGTCCGCCTCGCCCTGCTGCACATAGAGCCCGTATGGACCGCGGCGGACGGTGATCTCCTCCCCGGTCTCGGAATGCTCGCCGAGCACCCGCATGCCTTCCTTCAGCGTGTCGGACGCCGCATCCTCGGATGTCTCGATCGCCAGCCGGCGGGTGTACTGGCACGCCGGATAGTTCGAGCAGCCGATGAACGCGCCGTGCCGGCCGAGCTTCAGGCCGAGCCGCCCGGTGCCGCAGGCGCTGCACAGCCGCGGGTCGCTGCCGTCGGCGCGGGCGGGGAAGAAATGCGGGCCGAGATCCTCGTCCAGTGCGGAAATCACGTCGCTGATCTTGAGGTCGCGGGTCTGCTCCACGGCGTTCGAGAAGTCGCGCCAGAAATCCCGCATCACCGCACGCCAGTCCGCCCGCCCGCCGGAAATGTCGTCGAGCTGTTCCTCCAGCGCCGCGGTGAAGTTGGTGTCCACGTAGCGCTCGAAGAAGCTGGTCAGGAACGCCGTCACCAGCCGGCCGCGATCCTCCGGGATGAAGCGCCGGCTTTCCAGCCGCACATAGTTGCGGTCCTGCAGCACCGACAGGATGGAGGCGTAGGTGGAGGGGCGGCCGATGCCCAACTCCTCCATCTTCTTGACCAGGCTCGCTTCCGAATAGCGGGGCGGCGGCTGGGTGAAGTGCTGGCTGGCGTTGACCTGGCCGCGCTTCAGCGGATCGCGCTCGGCCATCGGCGGCAGCATCCGCGACTCGTCTTCCGCCCCGGCATCGCCCGGCGCGTCGTCCTGATCCTCCCGGTACAGCTTCAGGAACCCGTCGAAGGCGAGCACCGAGCCGGTGGCGCGCAGGCGCGGCCCCTGCGGGCGCGCCGGGTCGGCGATCTCCACCGTCACCTGATCCAGTTCCGCCGACTGCATCTGGCTGGCGACGGCGCGCTTCCAGACCAGTTCGTAAAGCCGCCGCTGCTCGGGGTTCAGGTAGCGGGCGACACTTTCCGGCGTGCGCGCGACATCGGTCGGGCGGATCGCCTCGTGCGCTTCCTGGGCGTTCTTCGCCCGGCTCTGGTATTCGCGCGGTGCGGCGGGCAGGTAGTCGGGGCCGTAGCCGGTGCGGATATGGTCGCGGATCGCGCTCACCGCCTCGCGCGCCATCTGCACGCCGTCGGTGCGCATGTAGGTGATAAGCCCGACCGCCTCGCCCTGGATGGCGATGCCCTCATAGAGCTGCTGCGCCAGCCGCATCGTCGCCTGGGCGCCGAAGCCGAGCTTGCGGCTGGCTTCCTGTTGCAGGGTGGAGGTGGTGAACGGCGCCGGCGGATGCCGCCGGACGCGCTTCTTCTCCACCGACGCGACGGCGAAGCTGCCGGCCTCCACCGCCGCCTTGGCGCGCATGGCGCGCGCCTCGTCGTTCAGGTCGAACTGGTCGAGCCGCTTGCCGTCCAGATGGGTCAGCCGCGCGGTGAACGGCGCGCCGGCGGGCGTCGTGAACTGCGCCTCGATGGTCCAGTATTCGCGCGGGCGGAACGCCTCGATCTCCGCCTCGCGCTCGCAGATGAGGCGCAGCGCGACCGACTGCACGCGCCCGGCGCTGCGGCTGCCCGGCAGCTTGCGCCACAGCACCGGGGACAGCGTGAAGCCCACCAGATAGTCCAGCGCGCGGCGCGCCAGATAGGCCTCGATCAGCGGCTGGTCGAGGTCGCGCGGATGCGCCATCGCGTGGCGGATGGCGCTGCGGGTGATCTCGTTGAAGGTGACGCGGCGGACATCGATGCCGCGCAGCTTGTTTTGCTCGGCCAGCATCGCCCGGACGTGCCAGGAGATCGCTTCCCCCTCCCGGTCCGGGTCGGTGGCGAGATAGAGGGTGCGGGCGCCGTTCAGCGCACGGGCGATCGCGGAGACCTGCTTCTGGCCCCGGTCATCGGCCTGCCAGTCCATCGCGAAGTCCTGCTCCGGCCGCACGCTGCCGTCCTTGGGCGGCAGGTCGCGCACATGGCCGAAGCTGGCGAGGACCGTGAAGCCGTCGCCAAGATACTTGTTGATGGTCTTGGCTTTGGCGGGGGATTCGACGACGACGACGTCCGGCATGCTGTCCTGTCGAGCGGGCCGCTCACTCAGGGCCCGGGTTCACCGATCAACGCGAACCGGTTGCCCGGCAGCGCCTCCACGCGCCCCGCCAGTTCCAGGTCCATCAGGGCCGAATTGACCGCGGCCGGAGAGAACTGGCAGCGCCGGGCCAGATCGTCAACCGAAGTCGGCGCGGGACCGAGCAGTTGCAAGAGCGTGGCGCGCACCTCCGACATGGCGGCGGCGGGCGGATCGGCCGGCTCGGGCCAGGGGGCGGCCGCCTCGGTCAGGCCCGGCGGCGGCGCGCCGCGGGCGAACAGCGGGTCGCGCGCCAGCCCCTCCCGGGCCGGATGGTCGGGCAGATTGGCCAGCACGTCCGCCACGTTCTCCACCAGATGCGCGCCGTTGCGGATCAGGTCGTTGGAGCCGCGGCAGCGCGGATCGAGCGGGGAGCCGGGCACCGCCAGCACCTCCCGGCCTTGTTCCTGCGCCAGCCGGGCGGTGATCAGGCTGCCCGAGCGGATCGCCGCCTCCACCACCACGACGCCGAGCGCGAGGCCGGCGATCACGCGGTTGCGGCGCGGGAAATGCCGCGCCTGCGGGGCGGTGCCGGGGGGCAGTTCGCCGACCACCGCCCCCTCCGCCGCGATGCGGGCCAGCAGGCGCGCATGGTCGGGCGGGTAGGGCACATCGACGCCCCCGGCGACGCAGGCGACCGTCAGCCCGCTGCGCAGCGCCCCCTGATGCGCCGCCGCGTCGATCCCGCGCGCGAGGCCCGAGACGACGGCCAGCCCCTCCGCCGCCAGCTCCTGCGCCAGCAGCTCGGCCAGCCGCTGCCCGTTGGCCGAGGCGTTGCGGCTGCCCACCAGCGCCACCCCCCGGCGCGACAGGGCGGCACAGTCGCCGAGCACGATCAGCAGCGGCGGCGCGTCGTCCAGCAGGCCGAGCAGCGGCGGGTAGTCCGGCTGGTCCACGAACAGCAGCCGCCCCTTCAGCCGCACGATCCGCTCGATCTCCCGCTCCGCACTGGCGACGGACGGGACGTGCGGCGCGTGCGCCCGCCCGCCCGCCGCGGCCAGGTGCGGCAGTGCCGCCAGCGCCGCCGCCGGGTCGGGGTAGCGGCGCAGCAGCCGCCGGTAGGTCACCGGGCCGATCCCGTCGGTTCGCGCCAGCCGCAGCCGGTCGATGTCGCTCATCGCCGCGCGCCGATCCGCGGCTCGGTGCCGGCGCGCAGGCGGGCGATGTTGGGGGCGTGGCGCCACCAGATCAGCGCGCCCACCGCCAGCGCCAGCCACGCCGCCATCGGCCGGCCGGTCGCCCAGGCGAGCAGCGGCGCCGCCGCGCTGGCGGCGAGCGCCCCGGCGGAGGAGATGCGGGTCGCCGCGGCGACCAGCAGCCACACCGCGCCGGCGGCAAGCCCCGCCAGCGGCGCCGCGGTGAGCAGCACGCCGAACCCGGTCGCCACCCCCTTGCCGCCCTTGAAGCCCAGCCAGACCGGAAAGACGTGGCCGAGCACCACCGCGATGCCCGCGACGAGGCCGCCCGCGGGACCGGCCAGATAGGCGCCGAGCGGCACCGCCACCGCACCCTTGGCGCCGTCCAGCAGCAGGGTGGCGGCGGCCAGGGCCTTGCGCCCGGTGCGCAGCACGTTGGTGGCGCCGATATTGCCCGAGCCGATCGCGCGGATGTCGCCCAGCCCGGCCGCCCGCGTCAGCAGCAGGCCGAACGGAACGGTGCCGATCAGGTAGCCGAGCAGGGCGGCGGCGGGCAGGGCGAACGGGCCGGTCATCGACGGCATCTGAGCATGTGCCCGGGCGCCGGCAAAGCCCCGGCCCGGCCGGTCACAGCGCACCGATCAGGCCGGACGCCAGCCCGATCGCGGCGGCCAGCGCGAACACCACGGCGGTCGCGGCGGCGGCGGCGCCGCGCGGGCGCAGGCCGGCGGGCAGGGCGGTGCGGGCGGCCAGCCACAGCGCGCCCAGCACCACCGGCAGCAGCAGCGCGTTCAGCACCCCGGCGGCGACACTCAGCCGGACCAGATCGGTCCCCGACAGCACCAGCGCGGCGGCGGCCAGCAGGGCGGCGGTGAGCGCGCCGTACAGCCAGGGCGCCCGCTGCGGCCCGTCATCCAGCGATCCCGGCAGGCCGAGCGCCTCGCTGACCGCCCAGCCGGTGGCGAGGCAGACCACGATGGTCGCGACCAGCGCCCCGCCCCCCAGTCCCACGGTGAACACCACATGGCCGGCGACATGCCCGAGACTCGCGGTGAAGGCGTCGGCGATCTGGCCGACCGTTTCGAGCGGGCGGGACCCCGCCGGGTCGCCCAGCTTGGCCGCCGCCGCGACCAGCACCGCCGCCGTCACCGCCTGGCACAGCACCGCGCCGGCCAGCGTCTCCCGCCGCACCGACGGCAGGTCGGCGGGGCGCAGCCCTTTGTCCAGGCTCGCCGACTGCTGGTAGAACACCGTCCAGGGCATCACGCTGGTGCCGATATTGGCGGCCAGCAGATACAGATAGCTGCGATCGCCGAGCGGCAGGCGCAGCGCTTCCCGTGCCATCTGCGCCGCGTCCGGATGCGCGCGCCACGCGAGCGCGAGGAATGCCAGCTCGCCGACACCGATCGCCAGTGCGATCCGCTCCACGGAGCGGTACGACCCCGCCCAGACGATCGCCAGCACCAGGGCGACCGCGGCGGCGATGCAGGGGGCGACCGGCAGGCCGAGCGATTCGGCGACGCCCGCGAGCCCGCTGAGTTCCGTCACCAGCGCGCCGAGGCAGCTTGCCACCAGCGTCGCCAGCAGCGCCGCCGCCGCCGCCGGGCCGTAACGCCGCCGCACCAGCGCGGCGAGGCCGCAGCCGGTGCCGATGCCGACGCGCGCCGCCAGTTCCTGCACCATGAACAGCAGCGGCACCAGCACGAATTGCGGCAGCAGCAGCGTGTAGCCCCAGCGCGCGCCGCTCTGCGCCGCGGTGATGACGCTGCCGGCGTCGGTGTCGGCGAGCATGACAATCAGCCCCGGGCCCGCCACCGCCGGGATGCGCCACCACGCGCCGGCGGCGGGCCGGCCGCCGCTCAAGCCAGCCGCTCGATCACCGGCGGCGGGACGGGCGGTGCCGCATCGCCGATGGTCACCGCGGCGCGGATGCGCGCGGCGGCCCGCTCGGCCGCCGCCGCGTCCGCGGCATGGACGAGGCAGATCGGCCGCGCCGCGTCCACCGCCGCGCCCAGCCCGGCCATCCGGCTGAACCCGACCGCCGGGTCGATCCGCTGGTCGGGGCGGGTTCGCCCGCCGCCGAGTTCCACCACCGCAAGCCCCACCGCGCGCCCGTCGATGGCGACGACATGGCCCGGCCGGGCGGGCGCGACCGGGCGGATGCAGGGCGCGGCGGGCAGGGCCGGGCGGCCCAGCACGTCGGCCGGGCCGCCGAGGGCGGCGACCATGCGGGCGAACCGCTCCGCCGCCGCGCCGTCCGCCAGCCGTGCCGCCGCCAGCCGGTGCGCCGCGGCGGCATCAGCGGCGATCCCGGCCA
>JAKAZX010000477.1 GCA_021826485.1 Pseudomonadota bacterium
CGATCTGTTGGTCGATGTCAGGATCGACAGGATCGGCTCGTCCGGCTGGTGCAGCAGGATATCGACGGTCGCCGGATCGACGATGGTCACTGCCGCAATGTTCCAGATGTACTGCGACGGCTGGTCCTTCAGGTTGATGCAGCGGTCGAAGCTCCATTTCACGTCGTCGGCGGTCATCGGGTTGCCGCTGGCGAAGCGCACGCCCGGCCGCAGCGTGAAGCGCCATCCCTTGCCGTCCGGCGTGCGCGTCCAGGCGCTGGCCAGTGCCGGCTTGGGCGTGTTGTAGTCGTCCGGCGTCACCTGCAGCAGCCCATCATAGGCGGCCTGCAACGTCATCGGCGCGGAATACTGGGATTCGCGGGCCGGATCGAAGGTGATCGTGTCGCTGATGTCGATGCCGATCACCAGCGTGTCGCGCCGCGCCTGGGCATGCACGCGGGCGGGCATTCCGGCGGCCAGGGCAGCGCCGCCGGCGCCGAGCAGACGCACGAGGTCCCGCCGGCCGATCCATCCGAAATCGCGCTGCACGATGCTGCTTCCTCCCGCCGCCGCCGCGGTACTGCCGCGGTCCGCGCCATACTGACCCTGCGGCGGCCCGCTGCAACCCGGAATCTGCGCAACTTCGCCTTGCCGCAAGGCGGCGGCGATGGTACCGCCGCAGGATGGGAGGCCATGTCATGCGCCAGGACCGCGCCGCGCCGGCGGCGAACGCGCAGCAGTGATCCGCTACATCGCGACCCGGCTGGCGGCGTCGCTGTCGATGGTGCTGCTGGCGACGCTGGTGATCTTCCTGATCGTCAACAGCGTCCCGGGCGATCCGGTGCTGACCCAGCTTGGCGACGTGGCCGCCTCCAACCCGGTGATGGTGGCGGCATTCCGGCACAAATGGGGCCTCGATCTGCCGATGTGGGACCGCTACGGCATTTTCCTGACCGGCCTGCTGCACGGCGATCTCGGCACCTCGATCGTGTCGCAGCGGCCGGTGCTTGCCGATATCGAACAATACGCCCCGGCGACGCTGGAGCTTGCCACCGTCGCCTTCGCGCTGGCGCTGGCGCTCGGCCTGCCGCTCGGCGTGCTGGCGGCAGTGCGGCGCGATAGCTGGATCGACCATCTCAGCCGCTTCGTCTCGCTGCTCGGCATCTCGGCGCCCACCTTCTGGCTCGCCTTCGTCATGCTGGCGGTGTTCTACGGCGCGCTCGGCATCGCGCCGGGGCCGGGCGAGCTTGATCCGCTGGCGTTCCCGCCCGACCGCGTCACCGGCATCACGCTGATCGACACCGTGCTGGCCGGGGACTGGGCGACGTTCCACGACGCGCTCGCGCATCTCGTGCTGCCGGCGATCGTGCTCGCCGCCGGCACGCTCGGCCTGCTCACCCGCACCACCCGCGCGGCGATGCTGGAGGCGCTGGCGCAGGATTACGTGCGGGTGGCGCGGGCCAAGGGGCTGCGGGCGCGCGCGGTGGTGCTGGGCCATGCGCTGCCCAACGCGCTGCTGCCGGTGGTGACGCTGGGGGGCCTCGCCTATGCCAACCTGCTCGCCGGCGCGGTGATGACGGAGACCGTGTTCTCCTGGCCCGGTCTCGGCCGCTACACGTTCCAGAGCGCGGTGGCGCTGGATTTTCCCGCCATCATGGGCATCACGACGATCGTCGCGGCGATCTACGTGCTGGTCAATTTCGCCGTCGATCTGTCCTACGCGCTGCTCGACCCGCGCGTGGTACGGGCGTGAGCGGGGGCGAAGCGACGCTGCCTTCCCTGGCCGCGGCGCCGGCGGCGCTGTCGCGGCGGGCGCGGTGGCGGCGGCGCTACGGCTTTGCCGCCCTCGGCGCGGCGGTGGTGCTGGCCTGGGCGGTGCTGGCGGCGCTGGCGCCCTGGATCGCGCCGTACCGGCCGGACTCGGTCGATGTCGCGCACCGGCTGCTGGCCCCCTCTTCGGTTCACTGGCTGGGCACCGACGCGCTCGGGCGGGACGTGCTGACGCGGGTGATCTACGGCGCGCGCGTCTCGCTCGCGGTCGGCTTCATCGTGGTGCTGCTCGGCGGCGTGTTCGGCACGCTGCTCGGGGCGGTCGCCGCCTACGCCCGCGGCTGGGCGGAGGAGGCGCTGATGCGCGCCACCGACCTCGTGTTCTGCTTCCCGCCGATCATCCTGGCCATGGCCATCGCCGCGGCGCTCGGCATCGGCGTGGTCAACACGATGATCGCCATGCTGGCGGTCTGGTGGCCGAAATTCGCCCGCCTCGCCCGCAGCCTGGTGCTGGGGGAGCGTGGCAAGGAATACGTGGAGGCGGCGCAGGCCGCCGGCTTCGGCCCCGGCCACATCCTGTTCCGCCAGATCATGCCGAACGCCGTCGGGCCGCTGGTGGTGCTGGTGACGCTCGATCTCGGCAATGCCATCCTGGTGTTCGCCGGCCTGTCCTTCCTCGGCCTCGGCGTGGTGCCGCCGACGCCGGAATGGGGGTCGATGGTCGCCGAGGGGCGGGAACTGGTGCAGCAATGGTGGGTCGCGACCTTCCCCGGCCTCGCCATCCTGACCGTGGTGATCGGCTTCAACTTCATCGGCGACGGCATCCGCGACTGGCTCGATCCGCATGCCAGCCGACGCTGAGCCGATCCTCTCCGTCGAGGGGCTGAAGACCTGGTTCTTCACCGATGCCGGGGTGGTCCGCGCCGTGGACGGCATCGACTTCACCGTCGATCGCGGCGAGACCCTCGGCATCGTGGGCGAAAGCGGGTCGGGCAAAAGCGTTGCCGCCCGCTCGATCGTCCGGCTGCTCGATCCGCCGGCGCGGCTGGTGGCCGGGCGCGTGCGCCTGCGCGGCCAGGACCTCGCGACGCTGGACGAGGCGGCGCTGCGCCGCATCCGCGGCGCCGAGATCGCGATGGTGTTCCAGGACCCGATGACCTCGCTCAATCCCGTGCTGCGCATCGGC
>JAKAZX010000478.1 GCA_021826485.1 Pseudomonadota bacterium
GGCCATCCGTACCAGGGCAGCATCCTGACCCGCCTCGCGCCCATCGGCACGCCGGGCCACTGGCTCGGCACGGACGAGAACGGGCGCGACATGTGGACACGGCTTTGCTACGGCGGGCGGCTGTCCCTGCTGGCCGCGGTAGTGCCGGTGCTGGCCGCGCTGGCGGTGGGCGGGTTACTCGGCGTGATCGCGGGCTACGCCGGCGGCTTCGTCAACACGATCATCATGCGCGTGATGGACGTGTTCTACGCCTTTCCCTCCGTCCTGCTGGCCATCGCGATCTGCGGCGTGCTGGGCAACGGCACCGTCAACGTGCTGCTGTCGCTGTCGATCGTCTTCATCCCGCCCTTGGCGCGGATTTCGGAAACCGTCACCGCGCAGGTCCGCCGGCTCGATTTCGTGGAAGCAGCGCGCGCCTCGGCCAGCAGCCCGGCGCAGGTGATCCGCCATCACGTGCTGGCGAATGTGCTGGGCCCTATCATGGTGTATGCCACCAGCCTGGTCAGCGTCTCGATCATCCTGGCCTCCGGCCTGAGTTTTCTCGGCCTCGGCGTGGTGCCGCCGACGCCGGAATGGGGCGTGATGCTGAATGCGCTGCGCGAGGCGATCTATGTGCAGCCCTATGTCGCGGCGCTGCCAGGGGCGATGATCTTCCTGACCTCCATGTGTTTCAACCTGATGGCCGACGGATTGCGCAGTGCCATGGATGTGCGGCTGAACCCATGAGTGCCACGGCGATCAGTGCCTCCCTCCCGCTCGATCCGCGCGACCGCGGCGGCGCGGCCCAGCCGCTGCTGACGGTCGAGGGCCTGCGCAAGCATTTCCCGATCCACGGCGGCCTGCTCGGCCGGCGCCGCGCCACCGTGCACGCGGTCGATGACGTGTCGTTCTTTGTCCGCAAGGGCGAGACGCTGGGCATCGTCGGCGAATCCGGCTGCGGCAAATCCACCACCGCGCGCTTGCTGATGCGGCTGATCGAACCGGATGCCGGCAACGTCGTGTTCGACGGCGAGACGGTCGGCTCGCGCACCGGCATCGACGTGACCACCATGCGCCGGCAGATGCAGATGGTGTTCCAGGACAGCTACACGTCGCTCAACCCGCGCATGACGATCGGGGAGAGCATCGCCTACGCGCCGCGCATCCATGGCCTGGCCGCCGCGGCAGCAACAGCGCGGACCAGCTCGCTGCTGGAGCGGGTGGGGCTGAACCCCGGACAGTTTGCCCGGCGCTACCCGCACGAACTCTCCGGCGGTCAGCGCCAGCGGGTGAACATCGCCCGCGCGCTCGCCCTCGATCCGCGGCTGGTGATCCTGGACGAGGCGGTCTCGGCGCTCGACAAGTCGGTGGAGGCGCAGGTTCTGAACCTGCTGTCGGACCTCAAGCAGCGGCTGCGCCTGACCTATCTGTTCATCTCGCACGATCTGAACGTGGTCGAGTTCATCAGCGACCGTGTCCTGGTGATGTATCTGGGCCAGGTGGTGGAAACCGGGCCGGTCGAGACCATCTACGCCCGCCCGCGCCATCCCTATACGCGGGCGCTGTTCGCCTCCAAGCCCACGCTCGATCCCGATCGACGCACGCTGGAGCCACCGCTGGCGGGGGATCCGCCGAACCCAATCGACCCGCCCTCCGGCTGCCGCTTCCGCACCCGCTGCGCCTTCGCGATCCCCGCCTGCGCCGAAGCCGTGCCGCTGTTGGCCCCGCCGCGGCCCGGCCCGGCCGGGCGCGCGCCGGCCTCGCCGGACGATCCGCTGCATCTGGTGGCCTGCCATCGTGCCGTTGCCCAGGCGGGCGGGGAGGGATTGGATGCCTGACACCGCGATGACCGACGCCCCGCTGCTCGCTGCCGCGCCGGCGAGCGCTGCCGTCCCGGCGCTGTCGGTGCAGGACCTGACCGTGCAGTTGTTCCGCCGCGACGCGCCGATCGCGGCGGTCAACGGCGTCTCCTTTAGACTCGCCCGCGGCGAGACGCTGACGATCCTGGGCGAATCCGGCTCCGGCAAGAGCGTCACCCTGAAGACGATGATGGGGCTGCTGCCGGCGCGCGCGCGTATCGGCGGGACGGTGCGGCTCAGCGGCCGCTCGCTGCTCGATCTGCCGGCTGCGGAACTCGCGCGCCTGCGGGGGCGGCGCATCTCCATGGTGTTCCAGGAGCCGATGTCCGCGCTCGATCCGGTCTATACGATCGGTGCGCAGATCGCCGAGGCGATCGTGCGCCACGAAGGGATCGGGCGCGCCCAGGCGATGGCGCGGGCACAGGCGCTGCTGGAGCGAGTGCGCATCCCCTCCGCGGCGCGGCGCCTGCGCAACTATCCGCACGAGATGTCGGGCGGGATGCGCCAGCGGGCGATGATCGCGCTGGCGCTGGCCTGTTCGCCCGACGTGCTGCTGGCCGACGAGCCGACGACCGCGCTCGATGTCACGGTGCAGATCCAGATCCTGCTGCTGCTGCGGCAGTTGCAGGAGGAAATGGGCATGGCGATGGTGTTCGTCACCCATGACATGGGCGTGGCGGCGGAGATCTCCGACCGCGTTGCGGTGATGTATGCCGGGCGCTTCGTCGAAACCGGCTCGGCGCGGCAGGTGATCCGCACGCCGGGCCATCCCTATACGGCGGGGCTGCTCGCCTCCACCGTGCATGGCGGGCAGCGGGGCGGGGTGCTGGAAGCGATCCCGGGCGCGCCGCCGGATCTGGCGGCGCTGCCGGCGGGCTGCGCCTTCGCCCCGCGTTGCCGCTTCGCCGAACCCGACTGCACGACGACCGCGCCACCGACCGTGGCACGCGACGGCGGCGGGATGGTACGCTGCCCGCGCGCCGCCGTTCCGGCCTGATCCCGAACCGAAGGAAACGACCCGATGACCGCCCCGATCGACGATACCGCCTTCGCCGCGCTGGTGGCCCGGAGCGGGCTTG
>JAKAZX010000479.1 GCA_021826485.1 Pseudomonadota bacterium
GACCAGTGCGATCGCCATGCGGCTGCGCTGCAAGCGGGGGAAGATCAGGACGGCGAACGGCAGCAGGAAATGCCCCGCCGCGATCAGCACCACCGCACCCAGCCACACCCCCGAGGCGCGCGGCAAATACCACCCGGACTCGCTCGGGAGATCGGATTCCCAGACGATCAGGAATTGCATGAAATCCAGATAGGCCCAGAGCACGACGAGGCCGAGCAGAAGTTTGCCGAGATCGGCAAGCGTCTCCCGCTGCGCGGTTGCCGCACTGAGCAATGTGGCGATCGCGAGCGCCATCAGGCCGCTGCCGGTCGCGCTGACCATGCCCCAGATCGACGAATTGAAGTCGGGCTTCAGCGACAGCGTCAGGTCGATCGCCGCGAACGTCGTGGTGATAGCGAGCAGCAGCAGCCCCGGGCCGGCGAAACCAGCCGCCGGATCGCGGCCGCGCCGCCGGCGCAGCAGCATCAGGGCGGCGAGGCCGAACCACACGATCAGATAGATGCCGCCGCGGATCAGGAAGAACGGCCGGTTGAGATAGAAGCCGTTGGGCAGCCTGTGGGCCGGATGCACCCAGGGATACAGCGCCTGCATGTGCAACAGCAGCGGCAGCAGCGCCGGGATCAGCAGCGGCAGGGTGAACACGCCGGCGAGCAACGCCGGCCCGATCGCCACGCCCCAGCGCCCGCCGGTCAGCGAATGCACCATCAGCAGCGCGAGCGAGCCGAGCGGCCATTCCAGCCACGCGCCGATCCCGGCCGTCCAGGCGACGCGGAAGCGCAGCGGATCGATCCACCAGCCCAGCAGCGCCGCCAGCAGGCCGGCGCCACCGAGCAGCCACGGCAGGCGGGAGGACCGGTTCATGGCAGGCTGCGCCGCTCGGCGTCGGTCAGGTCCGCGACCGTCGCATCCTGGCTGCGCTGCAATGCGCGGATATAGGCGGCGATCGCCCAGCGGTCCGCCGGCTGGACGCGCGCGGCGAAGCTGTACATCGCGCCGTAGCCGTCGGTGATGACGTCGTAGAAATGCTGGATGGGCGCGTTGCGCAGCCGGTCGGTGTGATAGGACGGTGGGCGGGGAAAGCCGCGCTGCACCACCATGCCGTCGCCGTCGCCGAGTTCGCCGTGGCAGGGCGTGCAGTCGATGTGGAACCGCTGCTGTCCGCGTTGCAGCAGCGCCAGCGTCACCGGCGGCGGCGGCGCAGGCGCGCGGCCGAATTCCGCGACGCCGCCCGGCACCGGGCCGGGGCCGACCGCGGCCTGGGCGTACGGCTTGTCCTTCGGCTGGTCGCGCATGTCGTCGCAGGAAGCGAGCGCGACGATGGCGGCCAGACAGACTGCGGCGCGCGGCGTCATCCGGGCAGATCCTGCAGCAGCAGCGGATGCAGCTCGTCCAGGATCGCGCGGGCACGTCCGATCGCGGCGCCGTCACGCGTGCGCAGCGCCAGGAAGAAGCCGTCGCGGCTGGCGCGGCGGAACGCGTCGATCTCGTCGATCGGGTCGTACAGGGCCGGCAAGCGGTTGGCGATCAGGAAGCCGAAGAAGCCGGCCGCCACCGCGCACAGCACGCCCGATTCATAGGTCAGCGGCATGAAGGCCGCCCAGCCGAGATCGGTGCGCCCGCCGATATCGAGCGGATAGCCGAGCGTGGTCGAGTAGCTCTGCAGCAGGAAGGCCGCCGCCGCGCCACCGATTCCGGCGACCAGGATGACGGCGGGCAACAGGCTGTGGGCCGCCCCTTCCGGCGGCTGGGGCGTATGGGTTTCCACCTCGCCGAGTGCCGCGGCGCGCAGACGCTGCGCGGCGGCGTGCAGCGCCGGCGAGTCGGCGAATTCGGCGACGATGCCGGCGCTCATCGCCGCCGGCCGATCAGTTCGCGCATCTCGAACATCGAGATCACCGGCAGCAGCCGGACGAACAGCAGGAACCCGGTGAAGAACAGGCCGACGGTGCCCCCGAACAGGGTCCAGTCCCAGATCGTGCCGGCGAAATTCCCCCAGGCGGAGGGAAGCTGGCTGCGATGCAGGCTGTCCACGACGATGTCGTAGCGCTCCAGCCACATGCCGGCGATGACGCCGGTGGCGATCACCATCAGCAGCACCCGATTGAGCCGCAGCGTCCGCGACCACAGCACCTGCGGCAGCGCCACGTTCAGCAGGATGGTCGCCCAGTAGACGGAGGCATAGGTGCCGGTGATCCGGTCGTCGAACCAGCGATGCTCCGCCGCATCCCAGCCGTAATAGGTGGAGAAGGCGTCCATCATGTACGCGTAGCCGACGCACAGCGCGGAGGTGAGCATCAGCCGCCCCAGCACGTCGAGATGGCGCGGCGTGATGAAGGCCTGCAAGCCGAGCAGGCTGCGCAGCGGGATCGCCAGGAACAGCACCGCCGCGAAGCCCGAATGAACGGCACCGAAGACGAAGAACGGCGGGAACTGCGTCGAATGCCAGCCGACCGTCTGCGCGCCGGCGAAATCCAGCCCGACGATGCTGTGCACGGACACCACCAGCGGCGCCATCATGGCGGCAAGCACGCCATAAACGGCGCGGAAATGCCGCCATTCCCGGCCCGATCCGCGGAAACCCAGCGCCATCACGCCGTACATGATCTGCGCCGGCCGCCGTCGTGCGCGGTCGCGCACCGTGGCCAGGTCCGGGATCAGCCCGAGATACCAGAACATGACCGAACACAGCACATAGGCGAACAGCGCACAGAAATCCCAGAACAGCGGGCTGCGGAACTGCGGCCACAGGTTCATGGTGCCGGGATAGGGAAACAGCCAGTAGGCGAACCACGGCCGGCCGAGATGCAGGATCGGGTAGACGCCGGCGCAGGCGGCGGCGAACAGCGTCATCGATTCCGCCAGCCGGTTCAGCGACGTGCGCCATTCCACGCGCAGCAGATAGAACATGGCGG
>JAKAZX010000480.1 GCA_021826485.1 Pseudomonadota bacterium
CGGCAGGCAGGACCGGCCGCCCACCGTTTCCAGCACCGGCACGCGGTGGCGCTCGGCAAAGCCGGCCAGCACCCCTTCCGCCGCCGCATAATGCACGCCGCCGCCGGCCACGATCACCGGCCGCCGCGCGGAGCGGATCGCCGCCGCGGCGGCGCGGATTTCCGCCGGATCGGGATGCGGCCGGCGCGGCGCGCGCATCTGTCGGGCGAACAGCGATTCCGGATAATCATAGGCTTCCGCCTGCACGTCCTGCGGCAGCGCCAGGAACACCGGGCCGCAATCGGCGGGGTCCATCAGCACGCCGATCGCCTGCGGCAGCGAGGAAATGAGCTGCGACGGCCGCATGATGCGGTCCCAGTAGCGCACCACCGGCCGGAACGCGTCGTTGACGGTGACGGACGGGCTGCCGAACACCTCGATCTGCTGCAACACCGGGTCGGGCATGCGATGGGCGAAGGTGTCGCCGGACAGCAGCAGCACCGGCAGCCGGTTGGCATGCGCGACGCCCGCCGCCGTCACCATGTTGGTCGCCCCCGGCCCGATCGAGGAGACGGCGAACATGAACCGCCGCCGCTTCATCGCCTTGGCATAGGCGATGGCGGCCAGCGCCATGCTCTGTTCGTTCTGGCCCCGCCAGGTGGGGATCAGGTCCGCCACGCCCTGCAACGGCTCCGACAGGCAGGTCACGTTGCCGTGGCCGAAGATCGCGAAGCCGCCGCCGCACAGCGGCACCTCCCGCCCGTCGATCTCGGTCCACTGCGCCGCCAGGTAGCGCACCAGCGCCTGCGCCATCGTCAGCCGCACTGTCCGCATTGCGTCCTCCCTCCGGCGCGCCTATGCCGGTTTCGCTTCCTTACGCCTTTCAGTCGGACGGGGCGGGGAGGCATGTCAAGCGCCGGCCACCCGGGAAGGTGGCCCGGCCAAGTCAAGGAACCGCCCATGCCCACGCGCCCCCGCAAGACCGCGGAACAGCTTCGTTCCATGCGCTGGTTCGGCCCCGACGATCTGCGCAGCTTCGGCCACCGCTCCCGCGCCAAGCAGATGGGGCTGGCGCGGGAGGAGTTCACCGGCCGCCCGGTGATCGGCATCATCAACACCTGGAACGAGCTGAACACCTGCCACACGCATTTCCCCGAGCGGGTGGAGGATATCCGCCGCGGCGTGCTGGAGGCGGGGGGCTTCGCCGTGGAGATGCCGGCGCTGTCGCTCGGCGAGCAGATGATGAAGCCGACGACAATGCTCTATCGCAACTTCCTGGCGATGGAGACGGAGGAGCTGATCCGCGCCCACCCGCTCGACGGCGTCGTGCTGATGGGCGGCTGCGACAAGACCACGCCGGCGGTGCTGATGGGCGCGCTGAGCGCCAACATCCCGGCGATCTACGTGCCCGCCGGCCCGATGCTGCGCGGCCACTGGCGGGACGTGACGCTGGGTTCCGGCACCGATGTGTGGAAATACTGGGACGACCGCCGCTCCGGCAAGCTCGGCGACAAGGAATGGAGCGAGATCGAGGACGGCATCGCCCGCTCCGCCGGCACCTGCATGACGATGGGCACCGCCGCCACCATGATGTCGCTGGCCGAGGCGATGGGCATCAGTCTGCCCGGCGCCTCGGCGATCCCGGCGGTCGATGCCTCCCACAAGCGCATGGCCGCCGCCAGCGGCCGGCGCATCGTCGAGATGGTGTGGGAGGATATGCGCCCCACCGACATCCTCACCGAAGCGGCGTTCGAGAATGCCATCATCGTCGATATGGCGATCGGCGGCTCGACCAATGCCATCGTGCATCTGCTGGCGATGGCGCGCCGCGCCGGCGTTCCGCTGACGATGGACACGTTCGACCGCGTGGCGGCCGGCATCCCGCTGCTCGCCAACATCCGGCCATCGGGCAAGTATCTGATGGAGGATTTCTACTATGCCGGCGGCCTGCCCGCGCTGCTGGCGCAGCTTGCACCGCGGCTGCATCTGGCTGCGCTGACCGTCACCGGCCATACGCTGGGGGAGGTGATCGCGGGCGCGCAGGTCTATGCGCCGGACGTGATCCGCGGCCTCGACAATCCGGTGAAGCCGGCGGGCGGAACGGCGGTGCTGCGCGGTTCGCTGGCGCCGGACGGCGCCGTCATCAAGCCCACCGCGGCGGAGGACCGGCTGCTGGTGCATGAAGGCCCTGCCGTCGTGTTCCGCGACATCCGCGACCTGAAGGCGCGCGTCGATCGCGACGACCTCGATGTGACGGCGGACTCGGTTCTGGTGTTGCAGAATGCCGGGCCGGTCGGCGCGCCGGGCATGCCCGAATGGGGGCAGTTGCCGGTGCCGCGCAAGCTGTTGCGCCAGGGCATCCGCGACATCGTGCGCATCTCCGATGCGCGCATGAGCGGCACCAGCTACGGCGCCTGCGTGCTGCACGTGGCACCGGAAGCGGCGATCGGCGGGCCGCTGGGCCTGGTGCGCGACGGCGACCGCATCCGCCTCGACGTGCCGAACCGTCGCCTCGACCTGCTGGTGGCGGAGGATGAGCTGGCACGTCGCCGCGCCGCCTGGACACCGCCGCCGCTGCCGGGCGGCGACCGCGGCTATGTCGCGCTGTACCGCCGCTCCGTCACCCAGGCGGACAAGGGCTGCGATTTCGATTTCATGCAGGGCGCACCGGGGACGATGCCGGAGCCGGACATCTTCTGACGGCGTGCGAAGGAATGCCCGTGCGCTTTGCGGGGGCAGCGAATTTCTCCCTCTCCACCCTTGGGGGTGGAGAGGGTCGGGGTGAGGCGGGGGATCGGGCGATGCGGGAAGTTGCCGTGGGGAACAGCAAACTTTCGTGGCGCGGGCACCACCCCACCTCACCCTGACCCTCTCCGCCCCAGCGGGGCGGAGAGGGAAAGAGAGTCGTTGCGTCGATTTCTTTCATAC
>JAKAZX010000481.1 GCA_021826485.1 Pseudomonadota bacterium
AGGCGGGCGCTGCTTGGGGTCGGGCTGCTGCTCGCGCTCACCGCCTCGGCGCACGCGCAGGGCTTCACCGTGCCGCTGCCGGGCGGCGGGCCGGGGGCCACCGCGCGGCTGGTGCAGATCACCGCGCTCATCACCGTGCTGTCGCTGGCGCCCAGCCTGCTGGTGATGGTGACCGCCTTCACCCGCATCGTCATCGTGCTGTCGCTGCTGCGCTCGGCGCTGGCGACGCAGGCGACGCCGCCGAACACGGTGCTGATCGGGCTCGCCCTGTTCCTGACCTTCTTCGTCATGCAGCCGGTGTTGCAACAGGCCTGGACCGCGGGGCTGCTGCCGATGAGCCAGGGCAGCGTCGGCACCCTGCAAGGCTTGCGGCTGGCCGCCGAGCCGTTCCGCCATTTCATGCTGGACAATCTGCGCCCGGCCGATCTGCGCCTGTTCCTCGACATCGCCCATATCAAGCCGCCGGCCGATCCCGCGCACGCCCCCTGGCGGGCGGTGATTCCCGCGTTCATGGTGGGCGAGCTGCGCCGCGGCTTCGAGATCGGCTTCCTGCTGTTCCTGCCGTTCCTGGTGATCGACATGGTGGTGGCCAGCGTGCTGATGAGCCTGGGCATGATGATGCTGCCGCCCAGCGTGGTTTCGTTGCCGTTCAAGCTGATCTTCTTCGTGCTGGTGAACGGCTGGGCGCTGATCGCGGGCAGCCTGGTGCGGAGTTTTCATCCCTGAGCGCGGCGTGGTACAGCCGCCGGCGGATGAACCGCGCAGAGGAAACCGTCATGATCGAGCAAGAGGTGATCGTCACCACCAAACACGGAAGGATGCCGAGCTTCTTCGTCCACCCGGACGGCCCCGCCCGCCATCCCGGCATCATCTTCTACATGGACGCGCCCGGCATCCGCGAGGAGCTGCGCAACATGTGCCGGCGCATCGCCAAGGCCGGCTACGCCTGCCTGCTGCCCGACATGTATTACCGGCTGGGCACGCTGCGCTTCGACATTCCGCGCCGGGACGAGGCGATGTCGGCGGTGATCCGCCCGGCGATGAACAGCCTGACCAACGCGCTGGTGATGGACGACACGGCGGCGATGCTGGCGTTCCTGGACGCGCGGGACGCGGTGAAGCCGGGGCCGGTGGGCTGCGTCGGCCATTGCATGAGCGGGCGCTACATCACCACCGCGGCGGCGCGGTTCCCGCACCGGATCGTGGCGGCGGCATCATTATACGGGGTCGGCATCGTGACCGAGGCGGAGGATTCGCCGCACCGGTTGCTCGGCCAGGTCGCGGGGGAGCTCTATTACGCCTTCGCCGAGCACGACCAGTCGGTGCCGGCCTCCGTGATCCCGGCGCTGCGGACGGCGCTGGAGGCGGCGGGGACGCGCCACGAGACGGAGGTGTTTCCGGGCACCCATCACGGGTTCTGCTTCGCCGAGCGGGCGGTCTATGACCCGCTGGCGGCGGAGACGACGTGGCGGAAGATCTTCGCGCTGTGGGCGCGGCATCTGCACTGAGCGGGCCACCGTCAGGGGAGTCGGGCCGCGCGGCGATTGACAGTATACAAAAATAAGGAATCAGACCCGATTTCATCTACGACGCTTGATCCGGCGACGCGACTGGAGTAACGATATCGTGATCGCGTCGTCGGGCGGCGATCCTCGGGGGGGATGAAATGACCGTCAGGATCACGGGCTCCTATGCAACCGGGTTCAACCTGGGGTCGATCGGCACCGACGTGACCGTCGAGGCCGGGGCAACGGTAAGCGGGGCCGCCTTCGCGCTCTATGGCGCCGGCAGCGCGGCCTGGTCGATCACCAACCTGGGTTATCTCGCCGCATCGGGGGACGGCATCAAGCTGGTCGCGAGCGGGGCCGTGACCAACTCGGGCACCATCGTCGGCGGCAATTTCGGCGTGCAGCTGGTTGCCGGCGGCAGCGTCGATAATCTCAACACCGGCACCATCAGCGGGCAGACCGACGGGGTCTATATCGCCGGCGGGACCGTCACCAATGCCGGCACCATCATCGGCGGGACCGACGCCGTTCTGTTCCATTCCGGCGGCGCCGACCGTCTGATCGTCGATCCGGGCGCGGTGTTCGGGGGCAAGGTCATGGATGCCGCCGGGGGCGGCGCGCTCGAGTTGGCCGCCGGCGCCGGCGCCGGCACGATCGCCGGCCTCGGCGCGACCATCGTCGGGTTTTCGCAGACCACCATCGACGCCGGCGCGCAATGGGTGCTGGACGGCACCTCCGGCCTACCGGTCGGCGCGACGCTCGCCAACGCCGGCACCTTGACCCTTCAGAGCGGCCCGCTCAACGGCGCCAGCGTATCGGACAGCGGCCTGCTTCAGAATGACGTGGCGATCGGGGGCGGGACCGTCGGGGTGAGCCTGCTGGCCGGGGGGACGGTGGTCAACCTGAGCGGCGGGACGATCGCCGGGTCCGGCGAGGGCATCCTGGCGAGCGGCGGCATCGGCACCGTCGTCAACGCCGGCAGCATCGGCGGGAGCACCTATGCCGTTCTGCTCGCCGCCGGCTTCGCCAACCGCGTGATCGTCGATCCGGGCGCGGTGTTCACCGGCACCGTGAGCGGCGGCAACAGCATCGGCGCCGCCGTGGTCAGCACGCTGGAACTGGCCGCCGGCGCGAAGCCCGGCGTGCTGTCGGGGTTCGCCACGCGGTTCGTCGATTTCGCGGCGACCACCATCGATGCCGGGGCGATCTGGGCGCTGAACGGGTCCGCGACGCTCGCCGCCAGCGCCGGTTTCGACAATGCCGGCACGCTGACCATGGCGAACGGGAATGTCCTGGCGCCCGGCAGCATCGTCAATACCGGCCTGCTCAACGTCTATTTCGGCGAGCGCATGACCGTGGGCGCGCTGCTCGGTGCCGGCACGG
>JAKAZX010000482.1 GCA_021826485.1 Pseudomonadota bacterium
CGCGGCGGCGGTCGCGCAGGCGCCGCTGCTGGCGGCGGCGCCGGGACGGTGGCGGCGGCTGGCGCGCAGCCCCGTCTCCACCATCGCGCTGGCGGCGGCGGCCGTCATCGTCGCCGCCGCGCTGGCAGCACCCTGGCTGACGCCGTACAACCCGCTCGCCATCTCACCGGCCTTCCGCTTCCGTCCGCCAGGGTTCGCGCATCCCTTCGGCACCGACCATCTCGGCCGCGACGTGTTCGCGATCGTGCTGTATGGCGGGCGCACCTCGCTGCTGGTCGGCGCGCTGGTCACGGCGGTTGCCATGGGTGTCGCCATTGTGCTCGGCCTGCTCGCCGGTTTCTACCGGCCGGTCGATGCGGTGATGATGCGCCTCGTCGATGGCCTGATGGCGTTTCCCGGCATCGTGCTGGCCACCGCCGCCGCCGGCTATCTCGGCCCCAGCGTGCAGACCGTCGTCATCGCGCTGGCGATCGTGCTGATCGCCCCGGCGCTGCGCGTCGTGCGCGGGCAGGTGCTGGTGGTGCGCGGCCTGCCGATGATCGAGGCGGCCCGCGCGGTCGGCGTGCCGGAGGGTCGCATCCTGCGCCGCTACGTCCTGCCGGCCGTCATGTCGCCGATCTTGATCCAGGCCTCCTTCATCTTCTCGGCCGCGGTGCTGGGGGAGGCTGCTCTCAGTTTCATCGGCCTCGGCGTCGGCCCGCAGGACGTGAGCTGGGGCAGTGCGCTGACGGAGGCGCGGAACTACATCGGCAATGCGTGGTGGATGGCGGTGTTTCCCGGGCTGGCGCTGGTGCTGACCATCCTGTCGCTCAACCTGATCGGCGATGCGCTGCGCGACGCGCTCGATCCGCGTCTGGCGAGGCGGTAGCGATGCTGCGCTACGTCGCCCGGCGCATCCTGCTGATGCTGCCGACCATCTTCGTGCCGCTGGTGCTGGTGTTCGTGCTGCTGCGCCTCGCGCCCGGCGATCCGGCCGGGCAGATTCTCGGCGATCAGGCGACGCCGGCGCAGGTCGCCGCGCTGCGCCACCAGCTCGGGCTGGACCGGGCGCTGCCGGTGCAGTTCGTGCTGTGGTTCGGCAACATCGTGACCCTGCATCTGGGCGATTCGCTGTTCTTCCACCAGCCGGTCGCCCGGCTGCTGCCGGCCTATGCGCTGGTGACGCTGCAGGTAGCGGTGGCGGCGCTGATGCTGGCACTTCTGTTCGGCGTTGCGGCGGGTGTGCTGGCCTCGCTGCGCCGCGACAGTATCATCGACCGCGGCGTGGTGACGGCGGCGGTGCTTGGCATCGCGCTGCCGGAGTTCTGGCTGGCGCTGCTGCTGATCTTCCTGTTCGCCGTCACCTGGCAGGTGTTCCCGGTCACCGGCTACGTACCGCCGTCGCAGGGGCTGCTGGCCAGCGCCGCCACCATCGCCCTGCCCGCGACCGCGCTCGGCATCCGCCAGTCGGCGCTGATCACGCGCATGATGCGCTCCTCCATGCTCGATGTGCTGGACGAGCCGTACATCACCACCGCGCGGGCGCAGGGCCTGCCGGAACGCCTGGTGATCGGCCGCTACGCCATGCGCACCGCGGCGGTTCCCGTCGTCACCGTCGCCGGGCTGTCCGCCAGCTACCTGCTCGGCGGTGCGGTCGCGATCGAGCTGATCTTCTCGCTGCCCGGCCTCGGCCGGTTGCTGGTCGATGCGGTGGCGCGGCGCGACTATCCGGTGGTCGAGGGAACCGTGCTGGCGATCGCCCTCGCGCTCGCCGTGCTGAATCTGCTGATCGACCTCGTCTATGCCTGGCTCGACCCGCGGGTGCGGCTGTGACGCAGGCGGCCGGCACGGCGCCGGTGCTCGCTGTGGCGGATCTCGACATCGCGCTCGTGCAGCACGGCCGCCGCGTCTCCGTCGTCACCGCGATGAGCTTCATCGTCGAGGCCGGGGAGGCGGTGGCGCTGGTCGGCGAGTCCGGTTGTGGCAAGTCGATGACGGCGCGTGCCATCGCCGGCGTTCCGCCGGCCGGCGTCGCCATCGCCGGCTCGATCCGCCTCGCCGGACAGGAGCTGACCACGCTGCCGCCGCGCGAGCGCCGCCGCCTGTGCGGGCGGCAGATCGGCTTCGTGTTCCAGGAGCCGATGACGTCGCTGCATCCGACGCTCACGCTCGGCGCGCAGATGGTCGATGGGCTGCGCACGCATCTCGGCCTGTCCCGCCGTGCCGCGCGCGACCGCGCGGCGGACCTGCTGGATCGCGTGGGCATTCCGCGCGGGCGCAACGTGCTGGATGCCCATGTCCATGAGCTGTCGGGCGGCATGCGGCAGCGGGTGATGATCGCGATGGCAATTTCCTGCGGCCCGCGGCTGCTGATCGCCGATGAGCCGACGACGGCGCTGGATGTCACCATCCAGGCCCAGGTGCTGGACCTGCTGGCCGAGATGCGCCGCGAATCGCAGGTGGCCATGCTCTACATCACGCATGATCTGGAGGTGGTGGCGCAGTTCTGCGACCGCGCGATCGTCATGTATGCCGGGGAGGCGGTGGAAACCGGCGCCGCGACCGACTGTCTCGCGCACCCGCGCCATCCCTATGCCCGCGGCCTGCTGGACGCGATCCCGGTGCTCGGCCGGCCGGACGCGCGGCTGACGCCGATCCAGGGCCAGGTGCCGCCCCTGGGCCAGTGGCCGGAGGGCTGCCGGTTCGCGCCGCGCTGCGCCCGTGCGGACGCAGCCTGCGCGCGTCATCCGGCGCTGCATGACGGCGTGCGCTGCTGGCATCCCGCCGGGGCGGCGTCCCGATGACGGCGCCAGCGCAGGAAGTGCCGGTGCTTGAGGCTGCGGGGCTGGTCAAGGCGTTCGGCGCGGTGCAGGCGGTGCGCGGCGTCGGGTTCAGCCTCGCGCCCGGCCG
>JAKAZX010000483.1 GCA_021826485.1 Pseudomonadota bacterium
GCCGGTCGGTCAGCGCAGAGGACGGGGACATCACCTCGAACACCACGACCGGGACGATCACGTCGCCATCGGCATCGACCGGCCCGCACGCCACCGTCACGTCCGGGTAGCGCACGCGGCCGCCCGCAGTCAGCACCTTGAGGTCCCCGGTGAACACCCGGCACGGCGGGCGCAGGCGGTTGAACAATGCGGCGATCACCGCCGCGGCGATTCCGGCATGGGCCGGCGTGCCGCCGGTCATCGCCACCGGCTGGGTGCCGTCGAACTCATAGCGGTCCGGCTGGGACCGCTCCCAGGCCAGGAACTCCTCGGTGGTCAGGGCACGCTGCGCGGCGTTCATCCGACGAATCTGGCGCAGCGCCCGTGCGCGCGCAACGTCAGGCGGCGCGGGCCGCCGCCACGTCGAGGGCGGCGATGAAGCTGCGTGCCCAGCTTCCCGCGGTGTTCCGGCGCACCGCCTGCCACATCCGCTCCCAGCGCACCCGCCGTTCGGCTTCCGGCAGGGTGAGCGCGATGTGCAGCGCCTCGGCGATCTCGTCCGGGTCGTGCGGGTTGACCAGGATGGCGCCCTCCATCGCCTGGGCGGCGCCGGCGAAGCGGCTCAGCACCAGCGCGCCGGGATTGGCCGGGTCCTGCGCAGCCACGAATTCCTTGGCGACCAGGTTCATGCCGTCGCGCAGCGGCGTCACCAGCCCGATCCCGGCGATCCGCTGGAACCCGGCCAGCGTCGTGCGCGGCACGGTCTGCGTCAGGTAGCGCAGCGGCACCCAGTCAAACTCCGCGTGCTCGCCGTTGATCCGCCCGGCCAGCTCGTCCAGTTCCCGCCGCAGCGTGCGGTACTGCGCGACATCACCGCGCGACACCGGCGCGACCTGCAGGAAGGTGACGCGGTTGCGGTGCTCGGGGAACCGGCGCAGCAACTGCGCGAAGCCGCGGAAGCGCTGCGGCAGGCCCTTGGTGTAGTCCAGCCGGTCCACGCCCAGAATCAGCGCCCGCTGCCCCAGGCTTTCGCGCAGCCTCGCCCCGTCCGGCCCGGCGGCGGCGGCACGCGCCTCGGCGGCGAAAGTGTCCGGCTCGATGCCGATCGGGAAGCTGGCGGCGCGCGCCGGCAGGCCCCGGCGCGCCAGCGCCTCGTTCAGGTTCTCGGCATCCTCCTCGGTCTGCACGCCGAGCACGTCGTAGGCGCCGAAATCGGCCAGCAGATCCTCCCCCTGCGGCAGCGCCTCGAAGATCACGCGCGGCGGGAACGGGACGTGCAGGAAGAAGCCGATGCGCCCGCCGAAGCCGCGGCGACGCAGCCCGGCGCCGAGCGGGATCAGGTGGTAGTCATGCACCCACACGACATCGCCCGGCCGCAGCAGCGGCAGCAGGGCGGCGGCAAACCCCTCGTTGACGCGGCGGTAGGCGGCCAGGTCCTCGCGCCGGAACTCCGCCAGTCCCATCCGGTGATGCAGCAGCGGCCACAGCATGCCGTTGGAGAAGCCGCGGTAGTAGCCGACGAAATCCGCCTGGGGCAGGTCGATGGTGGCGAAGGTCACGCGCCCCGCGCGGGTCTGTCGCGGCTGGTAGGACGGCGCATGGTTGCTGCCGGACCAGCCGAACCAGAGCGCCTCCCGCCCGGCCAGCGCCTCGCGCAGCGCGACCGCCAGGCCGCCGGCCGCGGCGCCACGCTCCCGCGGGGCCGGCACGCGGTTGGAGACGATGACCAGCCGGCTCATGCGGCGAGCGCCGATGCCGACTGGCGCATCAGCCAGGCGCGCACGCCGGCCGCGTCGCCGAACGACTCGGCGACGCGCAGGCCGACGCCGCCCTCCGCCTGCACGACCCGGATCGCATCTTCGTCCGTCACGTCGTCGCCGATATAGACCGGGACGCGCCCGGCAAACGGTGGTCGGGCCAGCAGGGCAGCGACGGCGGTGCCCTTGTCGGCGCCGCGCGGCTTGACCTCGAAGGCCATGTGGGCGGGCAGCAGCCGGTGCGTCGCCTGATCCGCCAGCAGCGCCAGCAGCGCCTGCTCCAGCGCCGGGCCGGCGGACGGGGCGAGGCGATAATGCACCGCGAAGCCGCGTTCCTTGCGCTCCAGCAGGGCGCCGGGATGCGCCGCCACCAGCGCCGCCGCTTCCGTCACCCATGCCGGGGGCAGGGGTGGCAGCGCCGCGCGTTCCAGCGCCGCGTCCGGTGCGAAGCGGATCGCCCCGCCATGCTCGCCGGCCACCGCATAGGGCACGCCGGGCAGCAGCGCGTCCACTTGGCCGATGGGACGGCCGGTGACGATGCCGAGCGCCCCGGCCAGCGCCGTGCGCAGGCGCAGCAGCGCCTCGGCAAGCCCGGGCGCCACCGTCACCGCGTCCGGCGTGGGCGCCAGATCGAGCAGCGTTCCGTCCAGATCGAGCAGCAGCGCCGCGCGAGGCGGCAGGTTCATCTGAGCCGACATGACAGCTCAACCATTCCCCCCGACGGAAGTTCCGTCCAGAGGGTCAGTATAACTTTGGCGTCACCCGGTGCAGCCGGCCAGCCGCACGTCATAGACCGGATGTTCCAGCATCGAGATTGCCGGATCGTCGGCGAACATCCAGCCGTGAAATCCCGGCATCCCGGGATGACTGTCCGAAATGTCCAGGAATGCGGTGGCGTCCGCGGGAACATCCGGCGGATGCACGTCGCAGGCCCGCACCGCGATGCTGAGCGCCCCGAACTCCACCGACTGCCCGACCGCGACGCTCACTGTCCGCGGCTGCGGGTTGATCTTGTCCAGCAGCACCAGCCGCGCACCGGGACGCGGCAGCCAGGGCGGCGGGGCGGGCGGCGCCGGCGCGGCCGGCGGGGCGGTCGGCGGGGCGGGAGCGGGGGGCGCGGCCGCGGC
>JAKAZX010000049.1 GCA_021826485.1 Pseudomonadota bacterium
CACGCTGGTGGCGGACGGGGTGGCGGTGGAGCGCATCCAGCGCCGCGCGCTCGGCCCGCTGCCGGACGCCAATGACGAGCAGGAGGCCCGCCGGGTGGAGATCGCGCTGGGCGCCGAGTGACGTAGCGGCGGCTGCCGGCCGGCCGGATCAGGCCGGGCGGCGGGCCACGATGATGGCTTCCTGCCCGTCGGCGAAGTGGAACACCTCCGGCGTCAGGCCGGCCGCGGCGAAGGCGGCGGCGATTTCCCCCGCGCGCAGCAGGTGGTTGCCCTGTACGTGTTCCGTCAGGTTCTGGAACGCCAGGCTGCGGCGGGCCTGCTGGCGCAACACCGTGCGGTCGGTGGGAAAGTCCGGCTCCCAGATCACTGCCGCGCCGCCGGGACGGAGCTGGCCCGCCAGACGGCGGATGAAGGCGTCGCCGCCGACCTCCCACATGTGGTGCAGGGCGCGGTTCATGGCGATGATGTCGGCCGGTTCGTCCAGCGTGAAGCCGTGCGCGTCGCCGGCGGCGAAGCGCAGCCGGCCGGCCAGCCCCGCCTGCTCGGCGAGCCGCGTCGCCTGCGCGACGTTCTCGGCGAACCCGTCGAGGCCGAGGCCGCGCACCTGCCCGCAGCGGCGGGCCAGCGCGCGCAGATACCAGCCGTTGCCGCAGCCGAGATCGACGACGAGGCCGCCGCGCGCGTCCACCTCCCGGAACACCGGCACGTTGGGACAGATCGTGTTCTCGAAGAACGCGCTGTAATTCGCTTCCAGCATCGGGCCGAACCAGGGCAGGATGGTCTCCCGCTCCGCCAGCACCTGCTCGCCCGGCCGCTCGCCGCTGCGCATCAGGCCGGCGGCGCGTTCGGCCATGTGCAGGTTCAGCACCGCCTGCACCGCCATCGGCATCAGCGTGCTCGGCGCATCCGGCCGCATCGCCGCGCCGGTCTCCCCGAGGCGGAAGCTGTCGCCGTCCGCCTCCAGATAGCCGAAGGCGTAGGCCGCATCGCACCAGCGGCGGACATAGGCGCTGTCCATGCCGGTGGCGGCGGCGATCGCGTCGGCGGTTGCCGCGCCGGCCTGGCCCAGTGCCGCGAACAGCCCGTTGACCACGCCGATATAGGCGATCCCGAGATTTTGTGCGCCCTGTGCCAGCGGCCGGAATTGCTGCCGGAGATTGGCGCTGGCGGTATCCTGCGGCATGTCGTGCGGCCCGTGCGGCTGTGATGCGTCAGGATGCGACCCGCCGCGATGGGCGGCAAGGTGCGACGACGGCGATTGACGCAACACCGTCGTGCCGGCAGGACACGGCGATGGCCGCCCCGACGAGTCGCCCTGCGCGCGCGCCCTGCCACGCATGACGACGCCGCACGACATCCTGCATCGCGTGTTCGGCTTTCCCGCCTTCCGCGGCTTGCAGGAAGCGGCGGTCGCGCATGTCGTGGCCGGCGGCGACGCGCTGGTGCTGATGCCGACCGGCGGCGGCAAGAGCGTCTGCTACCAGGTGCCGGCGCTGTGCCGGCCGGGCACGGCGCTGGTGATCTCGCCGCTGATCGCGCTGATGGACGATCAGGTGGCGGCGCTGCGGCAGCTCGGCGTCGCCGCCGGGGCGCTGCATTCCGAACAGGAGCCGGATCTCCAGCGCACCACGTTCCGCGAACTGGAGGCGGGACGGCTCGACCTGCTCTACGTCTCTCCGGAACGGCTGGTGACGCCGGCGATGCAGGACCGGCTGGCGCGCCGGCAGCTTGCGCTGATCGCCATCGACGAGGCGCATTGCGTCAGCCAGTGGGGCCATGAGTTCCGCCCGGAATATCGTGCGCTGGCCGATCTGGCGGCGCGGTTTCCCGGCGTGCCGCGCATCGCGCTGACGGCGACCGCCGATCCGCGCACGCGCGCCGACATCCTGCACGCGCTGGCGATGCCGGCGGCGGAGATGTTCGTCGCCAGCTTCCACCGGCCCAACCTGCATCTCGCCGCCGAGCCGAAAGTGGGGGAGACGGCGCAGCTTGCCGCCCTGCTGCGCCGGCACCGCGACGCCGCCGGCATCGTCTATTGCGGCAGCCGCGCCAAGACCGAGCGGGTGGCCGAATCCTTGGCCACACAAGGTCACCCGGCGGTGGCCTTCCATGCCGGCCTGCCGCCGGAGGTGAAGCGCGCCGCGCTGGGCCGGTTCCGCTCCGGCGAGCCTTTGGTTATGGTGGCGACGATCGCGTTCGGCATGGGCATCGACCGGCCGGACGTGCGCTTCGTCGTGCATCTCGACATGCCGGACAGTCCGGAGGCGTACTATCAGCAGATCGGCCGCGCCGGGCGCGACGGCGAGCGGGCCGACACGCTGCTGCTGTATGGCGGAGAGGACATCGCGCGCGCCCGCCACTGGCTGGCGCTGTCCGCCGCGCCGGAGGCGCAGAAGCAGGTTATGCGCAGCCGGCTGGAGGCGATGATCGCGCTGACCGAAACGGCGCAGTGCCGCACGCAGACCCTGCTTGCCTGCTTCGGGGAGCATCTGGCCGAGCCGTGCGGGCATTGCGACAATTGCGGCAGTCCGGTGGCGCTGTTCGACGGCACGATCGAGGCGCAGAAGGTGCTGTCGGCGATCGTGCGCACCGGCCAGCGGTTCGGGGCGAAACATGTGGTGGACGTGCTGCGCGGTGCGGCGAACGAGGCGGTGGCGCGGCGCGAACACGACCGGCTGCCCACCTTCGGCGTCGGCCGCGACCGGCCGGAAAGGTTCTGGCACGGCGTGATCCGCCAGTTGATCGCGCTCGGTGCCATCGACGTGGAACAGCATGCGGAGGGGTTCCGCACGCTGCGCCTGGATGCCGAGCGTGCCCGCCCGATTCTGCGCGGCGAGACGCGGGTGCAGTTGCGCGAGGAGGCGCCGGCGCCGCCGGCCGCGAAGCCAGGCCGCCGCGACCGCACCGCCGCGCCGCCGGCCACCCCGGCGGAGGGCGGCGTGTTCGAGGCGCTGCGCGCCTGGCGGGCGGCGGAGGCGAAGGCGCAGGCGGTGCCGCCCTACGTGATCTTCCACGACACCGTGCTGCGGGAAATCGCCGCGGTGCGCCCGGCGACGGCGGACGAACTCGGCGGGATCAAGGGTGTCGGAACGTCGAAGCTGGCGCGCTACGGCGCCGCCGTCCTGGCGCTGGTGCGGGCCGCACGGGCGGCCTGAGCCGGCCGGCTTGCCGCCGTGCGCGGCTGGCCGCACTGTCGGGCGGGCAAAGGAGGAGGCGGGATGTGCGACGCTCGCGGCTGATGCTGCTTGGCTGGACCCTCGGAACCGCGCTGCCCGGCCTTGCCGCCGCCAGGGCGGACAACGTGACGCTGGATGTCAGCCCGGGACTGTGGGAGGTCACCACCGCCGCGCCGCCGGCGGGCCAGATGAAGCTGCCGGACGACATGCTGGCGAAACTGTCGCCGGAACTGCGCGCCAAGGTCGAGGCGGCGATGCAGGCGGCGCAGTCGCCCGGGTTGCTGCCCCACAAATTCCGCGAATGCGTGACCGCGCAGCAGATCCGCGACGGACTCGATCTCGGGCTGCACCAGCAGGCGGACTGCCAGCGCAGCGTGCTGGGCAGCACCCCGCGGCAGTTGGACCTGCGGGAGGAGTGTACCGGCCGGATGCCGCGCACCGTCACCGCGCACATCGCCGCGGCCGACCGGGACACGGTGCATGGCACGGTGCAGGTGCAGATGTCGCACAGCGGCACGCCGGGGATGGCGGTTTCGTCGGCGTTCGAGGCGCACCGCCTGGGCGCCGATTGCGGCGGGCTGGCGCCGGGGCGGATGGAGCGGGAGTAGCGGGCGGGGCGGCTACCGCGCCGCCAGCGCGCGGCGGATGCCGGGCGCGGCATCGGCCAGCGCGGCGGCGGCGAAGCCCAGGAACACGATGCCGGAGGCGCGGACGATCCACAATTCGTGCCGCGCATAGAGGCGCCGCACCCGCGCCGCGCCGGCAATCGCGATCAGGATGCAGTCGGCGGCGAGGAAGCCGACGCAGGCGGCACCGATCAGCGGCGGCAGGGCGTGCCAGTCGAGTTCCCTGGCATGGCCGGCCAGCAGCGCGGTGAAGGTGGCGACGGCGACCGGATAGCCCTTGGGATTGGTCAGCCCGAACACCAGCCCGCGCAGCAGCGGCCGGCGCACCTGCACGACCGGCGCATCCGGGTCGCGCCGCCGCGCCCCGACCGCGCGGCCGCCGAGCCAGGCGAGGTAGAGGCCGCAGACCAGCCCGAGCAGGTCGAACACCAGGCTGCCGATGCTGCGCGCACCGATGATCGCCAGCAGCGCCAGCGTGGACCACACCACGTCGCCGGCGAAATGGCCGAGGATGAACCCGGCGCCGGCGCGCCGCCCCTGCGCCGCGCCGATGCCCAGCAGCGCCAGGAAGCCCGGCCCCGGGGTCAGCGTATAGGCCGCCGCGGCGGCGAAGGCGGCAAGCAGCAGGGTGGGGTGCATGGTCAGTCCAGGATGATCTCGACGCGGCGGTTCTGCGGCTCCCGCGCGCCGGCGGCGGTGGGCACCAGCGGCTGCGACTCGCCGAAGCCGCGGGTGACGATCTCGTTTTCCGCCACCCCGTCGCGCACCAGTTCGGCCGCCACCGCCTGCGCCCGCCGCTCCGACAGGGCCTGGTTGTGGACGGCGCTGCCGGAGGCATCGGTGTGGCCGTTCACCTCGATCCGCGTCACCTCCACATGGGTCGAGGCGGCGGCGGCATCGGCGATGATCTGCCGCGCCCGGTCGTTCAGGTCGGCACTGTCCCAGTCGAAGAACACCAGATAGGTGCGGGCGGGCGCGGGCGCCGGGGTCGGGGCGCTGGCCGGGGTGCCGGCCGGCGGCGGGGGCGGCGGCGCGGGCGGCGCCCACAGCGCATAGCGCAGGCCGAGCATCAGGGAATGGTTGAAGTCGTTGACGAAGCGGGTCGGCGCGCTGCCCATCGGGACGGCACCCGAAGGCGTGTTGGCATAGGCGTGCCGATCGAACCCACCATCGCCCGGGGCGATGCCGAAGAAGCGGTATTCCGCGGTCAGCGACAGGCCCGGCACCGCCGCGACCGGCCAGGCGACGCCGGCGATCGCCTGATAGGCGAAGGCGGTGATGGTCTGATCGCCGGTGGTGCTGACCGGCAGGGCGAAGCCCGCCGCGTCCTGCATGAACCCGTTCTGGGCCACCGCCTGCGCGCCGAAGCCGACGCCCAGATAGGGGGTGACCGGCCAGCCGAGCCGGATGTCATACAGCACGTTCGCCATGCCGCCGTATTTCTGCTCCGTCCCGCCGACGACGCGCGGCAGGCGGGTGGGGCCGTAGCCGCTGACCCCGTTGGACAGGAAATCGCCCTCGATCTCCGCCCGCAGCCCGTTGCCGAAGCCCCAGCCGAGGCTCACCTGGCCGGCAAACCCGGGATCGAACGACCAGAAATTGTTGTTCGGCCGGCCGATCGCGGGATTGGCCAGCGCCACCTCGTCCTGTTGCAGGCCGACGCCGGCGCCGAGGCTGACATAGGGGCCGCTGACTGTCTGGGCGTGCGCGGCCAGTGGCGCTGCCAGTAGCGCGGCGAGCAGCGGAAGGCGTCGGGGGAGTGACATCGTGATCGTGGCTACCGCGGCGGCGTATCGTTCTGTAGCGGTGGGCGCGTTCCGCCGGATCGTCAACCGGCAGTCGGGTAAATTAATGCACGCGACTCTAGGCGTCATAGCCGGGCGAGCGGCGGTCGAGCAGGCGCAGGAGGCCGGGCCACGCGAGCTTGGCCGCCTGCCCGGCGAAACCGCGCACGACCAGCCCGCGCACCTCGGCCTGCGCGGCCTCGGGCGCCAGCAGGACGCCGGCGCGCCCGGCCGTCAGCGCCATCACCTGTTCGCGGCAGGCGCGTTCCAGCCCGAACATGCCGAGCCAGGCCTCACCCGCCGTGCGGCCGACCGCGAGCGTGCCGTGGTTGCGCAGCAGCATCAGCGTGCTCGTGCCGAGATCGCGCACCAGTCGCTCCCGCTCGTCCAGATTGAGCGCGACGCCTTCGTAATCGTGATAGGCGAGCACCGGCAGCACGGTCAGCGCATACTGGGTCAGCGGCAGCAGCCCCTCCGCCTGGGCGGCGACGGCGACGCCCTGGTCGGTATGCAGATGCATCACGAACATGGCATCCGGCCGCGCCATGTGGATCGCCGAATGGATGGTGAAGCCGGCCGGGTTGATGCCGTAGCCGTTGTCCTCCACCACCGCGCCGTCGCGATCCACCTTGACCAGGGAGGCGGCGGTGATCTCCTCGAAGAACATCCCGTAGGGATTGATCAGGAAATGGTGTTCCGGCCCCGGCACGCGGGCGGAGAGGTGGGTGAAGATCAGGTCGTCCCAGCCATGCAGGGCGACCAGCCGGTAGAGGGCGGCGAGATCGACCCGCGCCTGCCATTCCTCAGCCCCGCAGCGTCGGCGTGCGGCGGTTGCCGTCCCTGCGTCGATCGCGGTGCTCATGGCATGCTCCCCTCGCTGCGGCGCCACTATGCCGCAGCGGTGTCCCCGGGGCCAAGCAGGCGCACGCGCCATTCCGCGCGGGCGGATCGGCCGGGCGGCAGATGGATCAGCCCCGGCTTCTGCGTGAACGGCCCGGCATAGCCGACCGGGTCGGCGAAGCCGTGCCAGGGCTCGATGCACAGGAACGCCGCCCCCGGCCGCATCCACAGGCCGAGCTGGGGAAAGCCGCGCCACGCCACCTCCAGCGCCGAGCCGCCGGGTGCGGCGTAGCGCACCGCGCGGCTGGCCACCTGATCCAGGATCAGCGCGTCGGCGGCGAACAGCGACTCCGACAGTGCCAGATGCCGCCCGGCGATGGGGGAGGGCCGGGGCGCCGGATCGAGCAGCCCGCCGGCGAGCCGGCGGACCGGCGCCGGCTCCTCCGCCGCGAAGGTCAGGCTGTGCGCATCCCGCGCCAGGCCGTCGCGGAGCGGCCAGCGGAAGGCGGGATGCGCACCGAAGGAGACCGGCAGCGTCTCCGTCCCCGGGTTGGCGACATCGTAGTCCACCGTCAGCGAGGCATCGCGCACGGCGTAGGTCAGCGTCAGGCGGAAGGCGAACGGGTAGGCGGCGCGGGTCTGGGCGTCGTCGGCCAGCACCAGCCGGCAGCGGTCGGCCGCCCGCTCCGCCCAGGTGAAGGGCCGGTCGCGGGCGAAGCCGTGCTGGGTCAGGCGGTAGCTGCGCCCGTCATGCCGCAGCGTGTCGTCGGCCAGCCGCCCGACGATCGGGAACAGCACCGGGGCGCGGCGCGGCCATTCGGGGCCGGCCTGCCACAGATGCTCGGCGCCCGCGCCGTCCCGCAGGGAGCAGAGTTCCGCGCCGGCCGCCGCGATTTCCGCCGCGATGCCGGCGGCCGCGATGCGATGGCGGTCGGCGGTCATTCGGCCGGCGGCACCTGCGTCGCCATGTCCGACACCGGGGCGCGGGCGGGGGTGCGGCGGTGCACCAGACTGAACACGGTGGGCACGAAGAAGAAGGTGGAGACGGTGGCGAACATCAGGCCGCCGATCACGGCGCGGCCCAGCGGCGCGTTCTGCTCCGCGCTCATGGCCGTCGGCACCATGCCGATGATCATGGCGAGCGCCGTCATCATCACCGGCCGGAACCGCGTGAAGCCCGCCTGCAACGCCGCCTGCATCGAGGAGTGGCCGAGTGCGAGCTGTTCGCGCGCGAAGCTGACCACCAGGATCGAGTTGGCGGTGGCGACGCCCATGCACATGATCGCCCCGGTCAGCGCCGGCACCGACAGCGTGGTGCCGGTGACGAACAGCATCCAGATGATCCCCGCCAGCGCCGCCGGCAGCGCCGTGATGATGACGAAGGGATCCAGCCACGACTGGAAGTTCACCACGATCAGCAGGTAGACGAGGATGACCGCGAAGCCGAGGCCGAAGAACAGCTCGCCGAACGCGCTGGTCATCGTCGTCACCTGCCCGCCGAGCCGCACCTCGGTGCCGCGCGGCCGGCTGGCATCCGCCTGGTCGATGATGCGCTGCACGTCCCCTGCCACGGCGCCCAGCGCGCGCCCCTGGACGGAGGCGTAGATGTCGATCACCGGCTGCACGTTGTAGTGCGACGACACCGCCGCGGTCGGGCCGGTGCGCACGGTCGCCAGCGCGCCCAGCAACTGGCTGTTGCCGTTGGTGCCGGTGATCGGCGAGTTGGTGAGCTGCTCGACCGAGTCGATGTCGTATTGCTGGGTCTGCACGACGATCGGATACGACACGCCGTTGCGCGGATTGAGCCAGAAGGTCGGCGCGGTCTGGATGCTGCCGGCCAGCATGTTCTGCACGCTGTTGGTCACGTCCTGCTCGGTCAGGCCCACTTCCGCGGCCAGCGTGCGGTCCACGTCGACGAACAGCGTCGGCTCGTTGAACGCCTGCTGGATGCGCGGGTCGGCGATGCCGGGGATGCGGCTGATGCGCTGCAGCAGCGCATCCGCGAATTTGCGGTTCTGGTCGAGCTTCTGGCCGATCACCTGCACGTCGATCGGCGCCGGCAGGCCGAAATTCAGGATCTGCGTGGTGATGTCGGCCGGCAGGAAGGCGAACTGGCTGCCGGGAAACTCGCGCGGCAACTGGTCGCGCAGGGTCGCGACGTAGTTGGCGGTGGGCCTGTGATTCGCGGTCAGCGTGATCAGCACGTCGGCATCCTCGACGCCGATCGTGCCGGAGTTGTTGTACGCCATGTTGATGCCGCTGACCGGCAGGCCGATGTTGTCGACCACGCTCTCCAGCTCGCTCGGCGGGATGACGCGGCGGATCGCCGCTTCCACCTGGTCGCACAGCCGCTCGGTTTCCTCGATGCGGGTGCCGATCTGCGCGCGGACATGCAGCTTGATCTGGCCGCCGTCGATCGCGGGGAAGAAATTCTCGCCCAGGAACGGCGCCAGCCCGAACGACAGGACCACGAAGCCGAGGAAGCCGCCGGCGAACCGCCACGGCCGTGCCAGCGCCATCGCCAGCAGATCCTGATAGCGGGCGCGCAGCCGTTCGAACCGGTGCTCGAAGCCCTGCTGGAAGCGCACCAGCGGATTGCGCGAGCGCTTCGGCGCGCCATGCTCGTCATGGTGCCCCGCCTCCTCGCGCAGCAGGAAGCGCGCCATCGTCAGCACCAGCGTGCGCGAGAGCAGGAAGGACGCGACCATCGCGAACACCACCGCCAGCGCCATCGGCACGAACAGGTAATGCGCGACTCCGGTCAGCATGAACATCGGCACGAACACGATGCAGATGGCCAGCAGCGAGACGAACGCCGGCACCACGATCTGCCGTGCGCCGTCGATCACCGCGCGCTCGATATCCTTGCCCTGTTCGAGATGGTAGTTGATGTTCTCGATGGTGACGGTCGCCTCGTCCACCAGCATCCCGACCGCGAGTGCCAGTCCGCCCAGCGTCATCACGTTGATGGTCTCACCGATCGCCGAGAAGGTGGTGATGGAGGCCAGGATGCACAGCGGGATGGAGGTGGCGATGATCAGCGTCGAGCGCCAGCTTCCCAGGAACAGCAGGATCATCAGCGCGGTCAGCACGCCGGCGATGATCGCTTCCCGCATCACCCCGGCGACCGCGTCCTTGACGAACACGGACTGGTCGCCCACCGCCTCCACCCGCACGCCGGGCGGCAGCGTTTCACGGATATGCGGCAGCATCGCCTTGACGCCGGAGATGATGTCGAGCGTGGAGGCGGACCCGACCTTCTCGATCGTCATCAGCACCGCGTGCTTGCCGTCCACCCGCACGGCGTTGGTCTGCGGCGGGAAGCCGTCATGCACCCAGGCGACGTCGCGGATATAGACCACGGTGCCGTTGACCATCTTCAGCGGCAGATCGTTCAGCTCCGAGATGCGGGTGGGCGAATCGTTCAGCTCCACAGTGTATTCGTATTTGCCGACCTTTTCGGTGCCGACCGGCGTGATCTGGTTCTGCGCCGCCAGCGCGTCGCTGACGTCCTGCGCGGACACGCCGAACGACTGCATCTTGTGCGGGTCGATGTCGATCTGCACCTGCCGCACCATGCCGCCATAGGGCGATGGCACCGCCGCACCCGGCACGGTCGCCAGCATCGGGCGGATGAAGTTCTGCGCCAGGTCGAACAGCTTCATCTCCGGCACGCTCTGGCTGGACAGCGCGAGCTGCAGGATCGGCACGGAGGAGGCGTTGAACGTCAGCACGTAGGGCGGCGTGATGCCGGCCGGCAGCAGCTTCAGCACCGTCTGCGATGCCGCCGTCACCTGCGCCAGCGCGGCATTCACGTTGACGTTCTTCTGGAAGAAGATCTTGACGATGCCGTAGTCCACCAGCGACTGCGACTCGATGCGCTGGATGTCGTTGACCTGCGTGGTCAGCGTGCGTTCGTAGAAATAGACGACGCGGCCGGACATGTCCTCGGGCGGCAGGCCGTTATAGGTCCAGACGACCGCCACCACCGGGATGCCGATGTTGGGGAACACGTCCGTCGGTGTGCGGAAGATTGCCAGTGCGCCGAACAGCAGAATCAGCATGCCCAGCACCACGAAGGTGTACGGCCGCTTCAGCGCGATGATGATTAATCCGACCATGCCCGATCCATTATCAGCCAGCCGGCGTCGGCATACCGACCCGGAGCAGTCCGGCGGGTTATGCCCCAGGCAGAAAATGTCGCAATTATATAGGAGTTTAGGTCGCCCCGGTCGAGTCCGGGGCCGGCCGGCCCCAACCGCCTCATTGCGGCGGCGGGCGGGACGCGCTATGTCGGCGGCGGGTCACGCCCCCCCACCGGGGCGCTTCTCTTCTGCAAGGGAGAGCCAGTTATGGCATCCGCCGTCGCGCGTCCGGACGTTCGTCCGGCGAATCCGCAGTTTTCCACAGGTCCCTGCACCAAGCGCCCCGGCTGGTCGCTGGCCGCGTTGAGCGGCGCGTTGGTCGGCCGCAGCCATCGCGCGCGCGAGCCCAAGGCGCGGCTGGCCGAGGTGATCGAGCGGTCCCACGCCATCCTGGGCATCCCCGCCGGCTGGCGGCTCGGCATCGTCCCGGCCTCCGACACCGGCGCGGTCGAGCTGGCGCTGTGGTCGCTGCTCGGCCCCCGCCCGGTCGATGTCCTGGCGTTCGAGAGCTTCTCCCAGTCCTGGGCGACCGACATCGTCAAGCAGTTGAAACTGCCCGCGGTCCGGCTGCTGGAGGCGCCGTACGGGCGGCTGCCCGACCTCGCGCAGGTGGCGCCGGACCATGACGTGGTGCTGGCCTGGAACGGCACCACCTCCGGCGTGCGGGTGCCGCATGGGGACTGGATCGCGCCCGACCGGCAGGGGCTGGTGATCGCCGACGCGACCTCCGCCGCCTTCGCCATGAAGCTGCCCTGGGACCGGCTCGATGTCGTCACGTGGTCCTGGCAGAAGGTGCTGGGCGGGGAGGGGGCGCACGGCATGCTGGCGCTGTCGCCGCGCGCGGCGGAGCGGCTGGCGACGCACAAGCCGGCATGGCCGATGCCGAAAATCTTCCGCCTCACCTCCGGCGGCAAGCTGACCGAGGGTATTTTCGCCGGCGAGACGATCAACACGCCCTCCCTGCTCTGCGCGGAGGATGCGCTGGACGGGCTGCGCTGGGCGGAGCGGATCGGCGGCCTGCCGGCGCTGATCGCCCGGTCCGAGGCGAATCTGGCGGCCATCGCCGACTGGGTCGCGCAGCGCGACTGGATCGACTTCCTGGCGGAGGCGCCGGAGACCCGCTCCTCCACCTCGATCTGCCTGAAGCTCACCGCGCCCTGGTTCACCGCGCTGGACGCGGACGGTCAGGCGAAGGCCGCCAAGCAGTTCACCGCCCTGCTGGAGCGGGAGGGCGTGGCGCTGGACATCGGCAGCTACCGCGATGCGCCACCGGGGCTGCGCATCTGGGGCGGGGCGACGGTGGAAACCGACGACATCGTCGCACTGCTGCCCTGGCTCGACTGGGCGCACGCCCAGCTCATGCCGGCCGCCGCCGCGGCCTGACGCGGGCACCGACTTTTCCGTTCATCTCCGTCGCAGCCGGGGGCGCGCCGTTCGGTGCGCCGCGCGGGCGACCCATTCTGGAATGCGATCCATGAAAGTCCTGATCAGCGACAAGCTGTCCCCCGCCGCGGCGGATATCTTCCGCGCCCGCGGCATCGCGGTGGATGTCAAGACCGGCCTGACGCCCGCCGACCTGCGCGGCATCATCGGCGCCTATGACGGGCTCGCGGTGCGATCCGCCACCAAGGTCACGCGCGAGCTGCTGGAGGCGGCTGACAATCTGAAGGTGGTGGGCCGCGCCGGCATTGGCGTGGACAACGTGGACGTGAAATCGGCCACCGCGCGCGGCATCGTGGTGATGAACACGCCGTACGGCAATGCGATCACCACCGCCGAGCACGCGATCGCCATGATGTTCGCACTGGCCCGCCAGATTCCGGAGGCGAGCGCATCGACCAAGGGCGGCAAGTGGGAGAAGAACCGCTTCATGGGCGTGGAGCTGTTCGGCAAGGTGCTCGGCCTGATCGGCTGCGGCAATATCGGCTCCATCGTCGCCGATCGCGCGCAGGGGCTGAAGATGCGCGTGATCGCCTATGACCCGTACCTGACGGAGGCGCGCGCCCTCGACCTCGGCGTGGAGAAGGTGGATCTGGCCGATCTGCTGGCCCGCGCCGACATCATCTCCCTGCACGCCCCGCTGACCGATGCGACGCGCAACATCCTGTCGCGGGAGGCGATCGGACAGGCGAAGCGCGGCGTGCGCATCATCAACTGCGCGCGCGGCGGCCTGCTGGACGAAGCGGCGCTGGCGGAGGCGCTGAAGTCCGGCCATGTCGCCGGCGCCGCGTTGGACGTGTTCGAGACCGAGCCGGCCACCGACAGCCCGCTGTTCGCGCTGGAGAATGTCGTCTGCACCCCGCATCTCGGCGCGGCGACCGCCGAGGCGCAGGAGAACGTGGCGTTGCAGATCGCCGAGCAGATGAGCGACTTCCTGCTGACCGGCGCGGTCGCCAATGCGATCAACATGCCCTCCGTCTCGGCGGAGGATGCGCCGCGGCTGAAGCCGTACATGGAATTGTGCCGGCTGCTCGGGTCCTTCGCCGGCCAGCTCACCAGCGCGCGGGAAGGCGTGATCCGGCGCGTCGCGATCGAATACGAAGGGCTGGCCGCGCAGCTCAACCATCGCCCGCTGTCGGCGGCGGCCCTTGCCGGCCTGCTGGCACCGGTGATGGCCGGGGCGAACATGGTGAACGCGCCGGTGCTGGCGCGCGAGCGCGGCATCGACGTGGCCGAGACGGTGCATGACCGGCCGAGCGAATATCAGACCCTGGTGCGCATCAGCGTGACCACCGACCAGCAGACCCGTTCGGTCGCCGGCACGCTGTTCGCCGGTTCCCGCCCGCGGCTGATCGAGATCAAGGGCATCAAGGTGGAGGCGGATTTCGCCCGCCACATGCTCTATGTCACGAATCAGGACAAGCCCGGCTTCATCGGCCGGTTCGGCGCGACCCTGGCCGGTGCCGGCATCAACATCGCCACCTTCCACCTTGGCCGCGCCGAGCAGGGCGGCGATGCGATCTGCCTCGTCTCGGTCGATGAGGCGGTGCCGGAGGAGGTGCTGGCGATGGTGCGCACCCTGCCGCTGGTGGTGCAGGCGGCAACGCTTGCATTTTGACGCGGGGTCCCGATATCCCTCGGCCCTGCCACATCCTTCGGCATGAGGCGCTCGCATGTCCGGTACATCGTCCGGCCTGCCGCGGCCCCGCGGGGCCGGACGCGACCCGCGCATCGATCTGCTGCGCGGCTTCGCGCTGGTCACGATCTTCATCGATCATGTGCCGGACAATCCGCTCAATCTCCTGACGCTGCGCAATTTCGGGTTCAGCGACGCGGCGGAGCTGTTCGTGGTGCTGGCGGGCGTGTCCGCCATGATGGCCTACGGCAAAGGGTTCGAGCGTGACGGCGCGCGCTCGGGGATGCGGCGGGTGCTGCTGCGCTGCCTGCGCATCTATCTGTTCCAGGTCGGGCTGCTGCTGGCCACGCTCGCCGTCGTGCATGTCTGGCGGCAGAGCTTCGGGCTGGAGCCCGTGCATCTGGCGCCGTTCTTCGAACAGCCGCTGAGCGCGATCGGCCACGCGTTGGCGCTGCACGCGCTGCCCGCCAGCCTGAACATCCTGCCGCTCTATATCGTGCTGCTGGTGATCTTCCCGCTGATCTATGCCGGCATGCGCTCCGCCTGGCCGCTGGCGCTGGCGCTGTCGGCGGCGATCTGGCTGGTGGCGAATCTGGACCACGACTTCAATATCACCAACTGGTTGGACGGGCAGGGCTGGTTCTTCAACCCGTTCGCCTGGCAGTTCCTGTTCGCGATCGGCGTCGGCGGGGCGATGCTGCTGCGCGCCGGCGGCGGGGAGCTGCCGCGCCACCGCCTGCTGGTCTGGGCAAGCTGGGGCTACCTCGCGGCGGCGTTGATCCTGGCCGCGCCCTGGACCGGTTGGGGGCTGGGCGACGGCTGGCGGCTTGTGAGCTTCGCGCCGCCGGACAAGACCGC
>JAKAZX010000050.1 GCA_021826485.1 Pseudomonadota bacterium
CACGACGAGGTCAAGCAGGGAGTTGGTGCCGAGCCGGTTGGCGCCGTGGACGGAGACGCACGCCGCCTCCCCCACCGCCATCAGGCCGGGCACCACCGCATCCGGATCGTCCGGCGTCGGGCGCAGCACCTCGCCGCGATAGTTCGTGGGAATGCCGCCCATGTTGTAGTGCACCGTCGGCAGCACCGGGATCGGCTGCTTCGTCACATCGACGCCGGCGAACACGCGCGCCGTTTCGGAAATCCCCGGCAGCCGCTCATGCAGCAGCTCGGCGCCGAGATGCTCCAGATGCAGCAGGATGTGGTCCTTGTTCGGGCCGCAGCCGCGCCCGGCATTGATCTCCAGCGTCATCGAGCGGGACACCACGTCGCGGCTGGCGAGGTCCTTCGCAGTGGGCGCGTAGCGCTCCATGAACCGCTCGCCCTCGCTGTTGGTCAGGTACCCGCCCTCGCCGCGCGTGCCTTCGGTGATCAGGCAGCCGGCGGGGAAGATACCCGTCGGGTGGAACTGCACGAACTCCATGTCCTGGCACGGCAGGCCGGCGCGCAGCACCATGCCGTTGCCGTCGCCGGTGCAGGTGTGTGCGGAGGTGCAGGACAGATAGGCGCGGCCGTAGCCGCCGGTCGCCAGCACCGTCGTCTGCGCGCGGAAGCGGTGGATGGTGCCATCCTCCAGGCACCACGCGATCACGCCGCGGCAGGCGCCGTCCTCGTCCATCAGCAGGTCGAGCGCGAAGTATTCGACGAAGAACTCCACCTCGTGCTTCAGGCTCTGCTGATAGAGCGTGTGCAGGATGGCGTGGCCGGTGCGGTCGGCGGCGGCGCAGGCGCGCATCGCCGGCGACTTGCCGTACTCCTTCATGTGGCCGCCGAACGGGCGCTGATAGATGCGCCCGTCCTCGGTGCGGCTGAACGGCACGCCGAAATGTTCAAGCTCGTAGACCGCGGGCACCGCCTCCCGACACATGTATTCGATGGCGTCCTGGTCGCCGAGCCAGTCCGATCCTTTCACCGTGTCGTACATGTGCCAGCGCCAATCGTCCTCGCCCATGTTGCCAAGGGCGGCGCCGATGCCGCCCTGCGCGGCGACGGTATGGCTGCGGGTCGGGAACACCTTGGTGATGCAGGCGGTCTTGAGGCCGGCCGCGCCCATGCCGAGCGTCGCGCGCAGCCCGGCGCCCCCGGCACCGACCACGATCACGTCATAGGCGTGATCCTCCACCGCATAGGCGCCGGAGGAAGGCTTGGTGATGGCGTTCATGCGCGCCCCGTCATCCCGAAATGGCCAGCTTCAGCACCGCGAACAGCGCGATCAGCGCGAGCAGCGCCGCGGCGCCGCGGATCAGCAGCAGCACGACGAGCCGCGTGCGCTTGTGGTGGATGTAGTCGTCCACCACGGCCTGCAAGCCGAGCTGCGCATGGTGGAAGGTGGCCAGCACCAGCGCCGCCAGCAATGCGGCATTGATCGGATTGCCCGCCCAGCGCACGACATAGCTGCGCGGCTCCCCGGACAGATGCAGCGCCGCGTAGATGAACCACAGCGACAGCGGCACCAGCGCAATGCCGGTCAGCCGCTCCGCCCACCAGTGATGTGTGCCGCCATGCGCTGCGCCCAGGCCGCGCACGCGGCCGAGCTGGCTGCGCATCACGTGGACCCGTGCGGACTTGGCGGCGCCGCGCAGGGCCGAGGATTTCGCTGTCTCGCTCATCGATCCCTCACATCACCGCCAGGCCGACGATCCAGGTCAGCAGCGTCAGCACCGCCGCCGCGATCACCACGGCGCGGCCGCTGCGATGCACCTGCGGCAGATCGAGGCCGAATCCCGCATCCCATCCGAGATGCCGCAGCCCGGCGCAGAAATGGTACCACAGCGATGCGGTCCAGCCGAGCAGCAGCAGCACGCCGATGGGAGAGCGCATGAACGCCGACACGCCGGCATAGGCCGCATCGCCGGTGGCCGCCGCCGCGAGCCACCAGACCAGCAGCAGCGTGCCGACCGACAGGGCGATCCCGGTGGCGCGGTGCAGGATGGACAGGACGGACGTGATCTGCGGGCGATAGACCTGCAGATGCGGCGACAGCGGCCGATGCACCAGCCGCCCGTCGCTGGTCCGGCCGACCATCAGCGCGTCGCGGATATCCTTCATGCCGGCCGCACCCCCTGCCCTTGCCATGACCGTTCCACGGCTTACTCGCGCCGCCGAGGGGGGTCAACGCGGCGGGACGGGCGCGGTGCCCTCACGCGCCCAGCTTCAACCCTGCGACGCCGGCCAGGATCAGCACGACGCAGACCACCCGCACCGCGGTCAGCGGCTCCCCCTCCATCGCGATCCCCCAGACGAGCGCGCCGGCGGCGCCGATGCCGGTCCAGACGGCATAGACCGTGCCCATCGGCAACGTCCGCAGCGCCTGCGACATGAACCAGAAACTGCCCGCCATGCCGGCGACGCAGCCCAGGCTGGGCCACAGCCGGGTGAACCCGTCGGCGCGCTTGAGCAGGACGACCCACACGACCTCCAGCGCCCCGGCGAGGGCGAGCCAGGCCCAGGCCACCCCGCTCAGGCCGCGCGGCGTGCCAGCAGGCCCTGCGCCACCATGGTCTCGGCGATCTGCACCGCGTTCAGCGCCGCGCCCTTGCGCAGATTGTCGGACACGCACCAGAAGGCGAGGCCGTGCTCCACCGTCGGGTCCTTGCGGATGCGGCTGACGAAGGTGGCATCCTCGCCCTGCGATTCCAGCGGCGTGACGTAGCCGCCGTCCTCGCGCTCATCGAGCACGGTGACGCCCGGGGCGTCGCGCAGCACCGCCCGCGCCTCGCCCACGCTCACCGGGCGGGCGAATTCCACATGCACCGCCTCGGCATGGCCGATGAACACGGGGACGCGCACGCAGGTGGCGATGACCTTGATCTCGGGGTCGAGGATCTTGCGCGTCTCGACCGCCATCTTCCACTCCTCCTTGGTCGAGCCGTCGTCCATGAAGCGGTCGATGTGCGGGATCACGTTGAACGCGATCTGCTTGGTGAACTGCTCCGGCTTGATCGGATCGTTGACGAAGGTGGCGCGCGATTCCGCCCACAGCTCGTCCATGCCCTCCTTGCCGGCGCCGGACACCGACTGGTAGGTGGCGACCACCACGCGGCGCACCGTGAAGCGGTCGTGCAGCGGCTTCAGCGCCACCACCATCTGGATGGTCGAGCAGTTCGGGTTGGCGACGATGCCGCGCCGGATGCGGGTCAGCGCCTGCGGGTTCACTTCCGGCACCACCAGCGGCACGTCCGGCTCCATGCGGAAATGGCTGGTGTTGTCGATCACGAGGCAGCCGGCCTCGGCCGCGCGCGGCGCATGCACGGCGGAAACCGAGGCGCCCGGGCTGAACAGGCCGATATCCCAGCCGGCGAAGTCGAACTGCTCCAGGCTCTGCACCGTCAGCGTCTGCCGGTCGCCGAACGAGACCTGCGCGCCGGCCGAACGGCCGGAGGCGATCGCGGCCACCTCTTTGACCGGGAAGTTCCGTTCCGCCAGGGTTTTCAGCATTTCGCGCCCGACCGCCCCGGTGGCGCCGACGACCGCGACCCTGTAGCTCATCCGTGCATGCTCCCCTGGCGCGCGGCACCCCGAGTGCGGCGCGGAAAACCCGCCTAGCCTTCCCCGCGGCGGCTGACAAGCGAATGTCGCGCGCGGCAGGGCTGACCGGCACGAAGCAGGAACGCCGGTCGCTTGCCGGGTCCCCCTACGCGATCACTGGGGCAGGCTGCGCGCCCGTGCCAGCGCCGCGAGGCGGGCGGCGGCGGTCGCCTGCGCCTCCGCCTCCAGCGCGCGGTACTCGGCGACGATGGCCGTCCCCGCCGGGGTAAGCTGGGCGCCGCCCCCGCCCGGGCCGCCGGCGGCGGTGGCGACGACCGGCGTTCCGAGATGGCGGTTGAGATCCTCCACCAGTTCCCAGGCGCGGCGATAGGACATGCGCAGCGCCCGGCCGGCGGCGGAGATCGAGCCGGTGCGGGCGATCGCCTCCAGCAGCGCCACCTTGCCCGGACCGATCCGCGCGCCGCAGGCCAGATCGAGCCGGATGCTGATGCGGTCGTGCGGCGGCGCCGCCGGGGCGCGGGAGGGCATGACGGTCATGGCGGCAGGCTGCCCGCTTGTCGCGCGCCGATCAACGCGCCGCGTTGAGGGGCGGGGAAAGTGCACCTACATCGCTGGAATTGGCTGGGCAGCGGGCGAGTCGCAGGAAAAGGGGACGGGCGATGGCAATACGGGGCGCCGCGGTGCTGGCGGCGATCGGCGTGCTGGCCGGCGGCGCGGCGGCGCGGGCGGACGTGATCGACGGCGCGTGGTGCCGCGGGGCGGCGGAGCGGCTGACCATCGACGGACCGGCGATCGTGACGCCGGCCGGAACCTCGACCAGCGGCAGCTACAGCCGGCACTATTTCAGCTACGTCGTGCCGCCGGGCGAGCAGGGCGCCGGGGCGACGGTGGAAATGCGGCTGCTGAACGAGGAGACCATGCAGCGCCGCGCGGCACCGGACGGGGCGGTGGAAACCTGGCATCGCTGCACCCCGGCGGTGAGCTCGCGCAAGCCGGACGATTCCGGCCCGCGCGGTTAGGTTTCGCCCGTGTGCATTTCCGCCGGCGGCGTCGTCCCGCGGCTGGCGCCCTCGCCGCAGGCATCGCTGGCATGCGTCGCCGGCCAGACCAGCCGCGCGCCCGGGGTTGCCAGCGGCAGCGGCGCGTGGCGGGTGCAGCGCCCGGCCCGCCGCCACCAGGCCCGCGGCTGGTCGTTGAAATTCACCGGCTCCAGCCCGCGCTGGACGTTGCCCTGCATCCAGTAATGACAGTCGCCGCAGACCTGCGGGGCGGTGTCCGGGGCGCGCGGCACGCCGTCCCCGCATCCTTCCTCGGCAAAGGTCTCGGGCCAGTGGGCCACGGTTTCGTTGTCGGTGCCGGTGTCCGGACGCGGCGCGCGGCGGCGGCAGATGCCGACGGCATCGTTGAAATGCGCCCAGAAGGCGCAACCGGCGCACCGGATGGGGGCGGACGGCCCCGTCTGCTCGGTCATGTCGCCTTCCTGCATTGCTGGGATGGGCGGGCGGCTTGTTTCCCTGGGGCAAGGGACCGCACCATTAAATTCCGCGTCATGTCATCGCTTATAACGCGGATTCGCGGCTGGCGGCTTGCCGTGAACCCTGATTTAATTGTCCCGCCCTGCGGTCGCTGCTTTGACGGGCCACGGGCAACGCGCGGGAGCCGTGCATGTCGATGATCGAACAGGATCGGGACGCGGCGGCGGGGCCGGCGCGGGCTGCGCCCGGCCGCAAGGTGAACGTCCTGCTGGTCGAGGATGACCAGAGCATCGCGGACGAGGTGCGCGACGACCTGATCAGCCGCGGCTATGTGGTGGAACACATCGGCGACGGCACGACGGCGCTGCGCGCGGTGCAGGCCCGCCATTTCGACCTGCTGATCGTGGACCGGCTGCTGCCCGGGCTGGACGGGCTGTCGGTGATCGAGCGGCTGCGCGCGCTGGGCATCCGCACGCCAGTCCTGGTGCTGAGCGCGCTGAGCGCGGTGGATGACCGGGTGCGCGGGCTGAAGGCGGGCGGCGACGATTATCTGAGCAAGCCGTTCGCGTTCATGGAACTGGCGGCGCGGGTGGAGGCGCTGCTGCGCCGCCCGACCGACCTGCGCGAGACGGTGCTGCGCGTCGGCCCGCTGGAGATGGACCTGATCGACCGCACCGTGCGGCGCGACGAACGCGAGCTCGACCTGCTGCCGCGCGAGTTCAAGCTGCTGGAATACCTGATGCGGCGTCCCGGCCAACTGGTGACGCGCGACATGCTGCTGGAAGATGTCTGGCATTACCGCTTCCTGCCGCAGACCAATCTGGTGGATGTCCATATCGGCCGCCTGCGGCGCAAGCTGGACGGGCCGGGGGAAGCGCCGCTGATCCAGAGCGTGCGCGGCGCCGGCTTCATCTTCCGTGTTCCAGACTGAGATTTTCCGCTCCTCGCCGTTCCGCCTCGCGGCTGCCTTTGCCGCCGCCATCGCTGCCGTAACGCTGCTGCTGTTCGCCTTCATCTACTGGCAGACCGAGCGGTTCGAGACCGCGCGGATCGACGCCCTGCTGCAGAGCGAGGCCGCGGTGATCGCCGGGGAGAGCGAGCCGGAGATCGTCCACAGCGTGGACCGCCAGCTCGCCGGCAACCTGTTCCGCGTGTCCTTCGTCGGCCTGTTCGACCCGGAAGGGGAACTGCTGGCCGGCAACCTCCAGCACATCCCGGTCGGCCTGCCGATCGACGGGCTGGCCCACCGGGTCAGCGCCGCCGGCGTGGAGCCGGAGGCACCGGGCTTCGCCGTGGTGCGCGCCGTCGCGCGGCGGCTGCCGAACGGCGTGGTGCTGGTGATCGCGCGCGACATCGCGGTGCTCGCGGAACTGCGCGAGCCGGTGCTGAACGCCCTGGAACTCGGCCTGATTCCCGCCTTCGTGCTGTCGCTCGGCGCCGGGGTGCTGCTGAGCCGGCGGGCGCTGGCGCGGGTGAAGGTGGTGCATGAGACGATCGAGCGGATCATGCATGGCGACCTGCACGAACGCCTGCCGACCCGCGGCACCCGCGACGACCTCGACCGGCTGGCGGTGAGCGTCAACCGCATGCTCGACCGGATCGAACGGCTGCTGCACGAGGTGAAGGGGGTGGGCGACAACATCGCCCACGATCTGCGCACGCCGCTGGCGCGGGCGCGGGCGAAGCTGGAGCGGGGGCGGAACGCGGCCACCGAGCTGGCGGCGCTGCGCCAAGTGGTCGATACCGCGGTCGGCGACCTGGACCAGACCATCAGCATCATCACCGCCCTGCTGCGCATCGGCGAGATCGAAACCGGCCGCCGGCGCAGCGGATTCGGGGAGGTGGACCTCGCCGCCATCGCGCGCGAGACCTACGAGCTCTATCAGCCGGTCTGCGAGGAGCACCGGCTGGCGCTGACGCTGGAGGTCGGCCGGGTGCCGAAGGTGCCGGGCGATGCGGAGCTGCTGATCGAGGCGGTGGCCAACCTGCTGGACAATGCCGTCAAGTTCACCCCCGCGGGCGGCGCCATCCGGATCGGCGTGGCGGAGGAGGACGGGGCGGCGACGCTGTGGGTCGCCGATACCGGCCCCGGCATCCCGCCCGGTGAGCGGGATGCGGTGCTGCGCCGGTTCTACCGCGCGGAGGCGAGCCGCCACACCGCGGGGCACGGTCTCGGCCTGAGCATCGTCGGCGCGATCGTGCGGCTACACGAATTCCACCTGCTGGTGCGCGACCCGGCCAGCGGGACCGGCGCCGTGTTCCTGCTGGTCGCCTCCCCCCGGCCGGGGCTGCCGCCGCGCGAACCGGCGGACGAGATCGCGGCGGCACGCCGGCAGATGCCCGCGCCGGCCTGAACCGGCGCGGGAAGCGAGCCGCTCACTGGAACGGCAGGTAGCGGAAGCTGACGAAGAACACGTTCTCGTTGGCGCTGGGCGAGAGCACGCTGCCCTTGGTCGCGCCGACGCCGGCGAAGGTGTTGCGCTGCAGGAACTCGTATTCCGCGCCCACCTGCATCGTGCCGTAGCGACCCTTGAAGAAGCGCCACCAGATGCCGGGCGTGATGTCGACCACGCCGGAGGTGTTGGCCGAACAGGCGCCGAGTTCCACCTCGCAGCCCGCCAGGCCGATCGCCGGATTGCCGTAGCCGTCGTGGACGGCGCCGGAATTGAAGAACTTCGAGGACGCCTCCTCCGCGCCGCCGTACAGATAGAGGTCGATCGACGGCTGCGGATGGGCGACGAAGCCGCCCATGATCTGGTACTCGGGCAGCGGCTCGATCTTGCCGGTCGGGCTGAAGGTCACGTCCGGCAACTGGGCGGAGCCGTAGCGGCCGATGCCCTGCCCGGCGAGGCCGCTGAGCTGGAATTCCAGGTAGCGCGGGATCAGCGGCAGGATCATGCCGGCGCCGACCCCCTCCCCGGTGGTCTGATAGTTGCGCCCGCTGCCGGCCTCGGAAACGCGGCCGCCCAGGAAGCGCAGCAGGCTCCAGAGTTCGTAGTGGCCCCAGCCCGGATCGGCCGCCACCTTGGCAATGATGTCAGGGGCGATGTTGTCGCTGTAGGACTGGATGGTGTTCACGTTGGGGCCGCCGCACTGGGCGTATTCCAGCGCGCCGCCGCCGATCCCGGTCAGCGCGTTGGCGCCGGTCAGGCAGTTCGGGCCGGCCTGGCTGCCGAAGATGGTCTGCGGCTCCTCCGCCGACACGGCGACCCAGAGGCGGTGGTCGAAGAAGTCCTTGTCGAGTCGCAACTGGGCCTGCCGCTCCCAGTTGAAGCCCACGACGTACTGTGCGTCGATGGTGAGCGGAATGTCTTCCTGCCGTGGCACCAGCCCGACCCGGTACATGGTGGCAAGCGACCACGCCTGGCCGCCCAGGAAGTGCAGGCCGGTATCGGTGTTGTCGTAGGTGCCGTAGAAGTGCCGGACGCGCAGCGTGTAGCTGTTGCTCTGATTGCTGTTGGACGAGGTGCCGGCGCTCAGGAAGTCCGTCTCCATGTAGCTCGCAAGCGTCGTCGCGTCGTCCACCTTGCCCTGCGCCAGCACGGAGAACCGGCTCTGCTGGGCGGTGAAGCGGTATTCCGGGATGTAGTAGTTCGGGCTGTTGCGCAGCGGGATGTTGCCGTTGAAGCCGGTGTCGATGCTGGCCGCCTGGTTGCGCGACCGGAAGCCGCCCTCGGCCGCCGCGAACCCGCCCAGCGTGACGGTGACGCCGCCGACGCGGAACGAACCCTGCGGCAACGGCGGTTCCGGCGGCGGGGCGGGCGGCACCGCGGCCAGCTTCTCCTGGATCGCCTGCTGCTGCGCCGCTGCCGCAGCGGCCTGGTCCTGCGCCGTGCGCGCCTGGTCCTGCGCCGCCTTGGCCTGGTCCTGCGCCGCCTTCAGTTGCTGGTCGCGGGCGGCCGATTCGGCCTTCACATGCGCTAGTTCGGCCTGCAGCGCTTTGATCTCGCTTTCGATCGACTGAATTTGCGTTGTGGATTGCGCCATCGCCGGGCGGCCCACCGTGCCGGCGCCAAGCGCCGTGGCCGCCAGCAGCGCTGCGCGTAACAGTGCGGTTCTGTTCATCAATTCCTCGGACCGGGGTCATGCCATCGCGTCACCACACCGTGAGGCGTGGCGGGCGGCACCCTAGTTGCGAAGCCGCAACCCGTGTGTGGCATCCTGATGACAATTGGCCGGCCGACCCCGGCCGACTAAACCCGATTATAGGTGCCGCCCCGATGGCGAACCGGTAATGCGATGGGTCTGCGAGGCGGCCGGGCGCGACGCGAAGGCGCCGCCTTCTGCCGATGACGCTTGACCGGAAGCATCAATAGGCTTCATGGCAGAGTGTTCACTCGGCCGGACCGGGGTTCGTGAATGATTGCTATCGTCAGCGTCGCACTGCGGCGGCCGTACACCTTCATTGTGCTGGCGGTGCTGATCCTGATTTTTGGCGCGCTGTCGGCTGTACGCACGCCAACCGACATCTTCCCGAACATCGGCATCCCGGTCGTCAGCGTGGTGTGGACCTATAATGGCCTGCCGCCGGACGACATGTCGGGTCGCGTCGTCTATTACTTTGAACGCTCGGTCACCACCCAGGTGAACGACATCGAACACATGGAGTCGCAATCCCTCCCAGGCTACGGCATCATCAAAATATTTTTCCAGAAGACCGTCAACATAAACGCTGCGCTCGCTCAAGTAACAGCCGCTTCGCAGACAGTGCTGAAGTTGCTACCCGCGGGTATTACGCCTCCGTACGTACTGCGATTTAACGCCTCCTCGGTCCCCATACTGCAGATCGCCGTCTCCAGCAAGACACTGCCGGAGCAGATTTTGTTCGATTATGCCCAAAATTTCATCCGGCCCCAACTTTCCAGTGTCGCGGGTGCTGCCATACCCTCGCCCTACGGCGGCAAGGTGCGGCAGATCCAGATCGATATCGACGAACACGCCATGCAGCAGTTCGGTCTGTCAGCGCAAGACGTCACCAATGCACTCGCCGCCCAGAATCAGATAACGCCCGTCGGCACCGAAAAGATCGGTAAATTCGAATATACAGTCGAATTGAACAATAGCCCTACCGCCGTGCAGGATTTGAACTATCTTCCGGTGAAGAAAGTCAACGGTACCGTCATCTATATGCGGGATGTCGCCTTCGTGCATGACGGCTACCCGCCGCAGACCAACATCGTCCGCGTCAACGGCAGCCGTGCCGTGCTGATGACGATCCTCAAGGTCGGCTCGGCCTCCACGCTCGACATCATCAACGGCATCAAGGCGCTGCTGCCGCATGTGCGGGAGACACTGCCGCCCGGCATCCGCATCGACGCGGTCGGCGACCAGTCGGTGTTCGTGCTCGACGCGGTGACCGGCGTGATCCGTGAGGGCGCCATCGCGGCGGCGCTGACCGGGCTGATGATCCTGATCTTCCTCGGCAGTTGGCGGTCCACCGTGATCATCACGGTGTCAATCCCGCTCGCCGTGCTCACCTCGATCTCGATCCTCTCGGCGCTCGGGGAGACCATCAACGTGATGACGCTGGGCGGGCTGGCGCTCGCCGTCGGCATCCTGGTGGACGACGCGACCGTCACCATAGAAAACATCAACTATCACCTCGAACAGGGCAAAAATATCGAGACGGCGATCATGGACGGTGCCCGTCAGATCGTCGTTCCGGCCTTTGTTTCTCTGCTTTGCATCTGCATCGTCTTCGTGCCGATGTTCACCCTTGGCGGGGTGGCCGGCTATCTGTTCGTGCCGATGGCCGAAGCGGTCGTGTTCGCGCTGATCGGTTCATTCGTCCTGTCGCGCACCCTGGTGCCGACGCTCGCGAACTACCTGCTGGCGGCGCAGGCGCACGACCCAACGAAGCCGCATGTGGAGCGGCGCCGCGGCATGTTCGGCCGGTTCCAGCGCGGCTTCGAGCATCGCTTCGAGCGGGTCCGCCTGGGCTATCGCGACACGCTGGACGGCGCGCTGCGGCGCCCGTGGCGATTCGTGATCGGCTTCCTGGCGGTCGTGGTGGTGTCCTTCGTGCTGGTGCCGTGGCTCGGCCAGAACTTCTTCCCGACCACCGATTCGGGGCAGATCAAGCTGCACATCCGCGCCCAGATCGGCACCCGCATCGAGGAGACGGCGCGGCTGTGCGACGAGGTTGAAGCCATGGTGCGGCAGGTGATCCCGCCGCGCGAACTGGCCAACATGGTGGACAATATCGGCCTGCCGATCAGCGGCATCAACATCGCCTACGGCAATTCGGGGACGATCGGCGTCGAGGACGTCGACGTGCTGATCACGCTGGAAACGAACCACGCCCCCACCGACGGCTACGTGAAGCGCCTGCGTGAAGTGCTGCCGCGCGCCTTCCCCGGCACCACCTTCTCCTTCCTGCCGGCCGACATCACCACGCAGATCCTCAATTTCGGTCTGCCGGCGCCGATCGACGTGCGCATCACCGGGCGCAACCTGGAGCAGAACCGAGCCTATGCGAACGACCTCCTGGCCCGGCTGACCCGGGTGCCGGGCGTCGCCGACGCGCGCATCCAGCAGGCGTTCAACGAGCCGACGCTGTATGTGGACGTGGACCGCTCCTTCGCCGCGCTGACCGGCCTGAAGGAGCGCGACGTGACCAACAGCCTGCAGGCGACGCTGGCCGGCAGCATCCAGACCGCGCCGACCTTCTGGCTCGATCCGCATACCGGCGTGTCCTACCCGATCGTGGTGCAGATGCCGCAATACGACATCGACACGATCGGCGAGCTCGCCAACCTGCCGGTGACCGCGAGCGGCAAGACCCAGCTTCTGGGGGCGCTCGCCACGGTGCGCACCGGGGCGTCGAGCGCGGTGGTGACGCACTACAACGTGCAGCCGGCCATCGACATCTATGCCGCCGTGCAGGGCCGCGACCTCGGCAGCGTCGCCGCCGAGATCAACGCGATCCTGGACGAGACCGCCGGCGCGGTGCCGCGCGGCAGCCAGGTGGCGCTGACCGGGCAGATCACCACGATGACCAGCGCGTTCGAAGAGCTGTTCTTCGGCCTCGGCTTCGCGATCGTGCTGATCTACCTGCTGATCGTCGTCAACTTCCAGTCGTGGCTCGACCCGTTCGTCATCATCACCGCGCTGCCGGCAGCCCTCGGCGGCATCGTGTGGATGCTGTTCGCGTCCAACACCACGCTGTCGGTTCCGGCACTGACCGGCGCCATCATGTGCATGGGCGTGGCCACCGCCAACAGCATCCTGATCGTCAGTTTCGCCCGCGAACAGTTGGCGCTGGGGCGGGATGCGACCGCGGCGGCGCTGGAAGCGGGATTCACCCGCTTCCGCCCGGTGCTGATGACGGCGCTCGCCATGGTCATCGGGATGGCACCGATGGCGCTCAGCAGCGACCAGAACGCCCCGCTCGGTCGGGCCGTGATCGGCGGCCTGATCTGTGCTACGATCTCAACCCTGTTCTTCGTGCCGACCATCTTCAGCCTGGTGCATCGCAGCCGCGGCACGCTGCGACCGTCCCGCCCAGGCTCCGCCGTTACGGCCGTCGTCACCCATTCGTGAGAGCAGACCGACAGATGCGCGATACCTCGGAGCAACCTCTTGACCCTGCGCCCCGCCGTTCGCGGACCGGGCTGAAGCTTGCCGGGCTGGCAGCGCTGATCGTCGCAGTCGCCGTCGCGGCGAACGGCATCTGGGAGCGCAACCAGAACGACCAGCAGCTCGCAAAGTGGACCGATGCCCAGGCGATCCCCACCGTCGCCATCGTCCGCCCGCAGCCGGAGACCAAGGCGCAGCCGCTGGTCCTGCCGGGCGACATCGACGCCTGGTACGAGGCGCCGATCTATGCCCGCGTGCCGGGCTATCTGAAGACCTGGTACACCGACATCGGCGCGGTGGTGAAAAAGGGGCAGGTTCTCGGCACCATCGACACGCCGGACCTGGACCAGCAGCTCGATCAGGCGCAGCACGATCTGGCCTCTTCCGTCGCCAACTGGAAGCTGGCCGAAGTGACCGCCAAGCGCTGGAAGGCGCTGCTGTCGTCCTCCTCCGTCTCGCAGCAGTCGGTGGACGAGAAGGAGGCCGAGGCGGTGGCGCTGAAGGCCAAGGTGGAGGCGTCCCAGGCGAATGTCGACCGGCTGAATGCGCTGGAAAGCTTCAAGCAGCTTCTGGCGCCGTTCGACGGCGTCGTCACCGCGCGCAAGACCGATATCGGCGCGCTGATCAATGTCGGCTCCGGCACCGGGCCGGAGCTGTTCGCCGTCGCCGACCTGCACGCGATGCGCGTCTATGTGCGGGTGCCGCAGAGCTTTTCCGCGCAGATTTCGGTGGACATGAAGGCGTCGCTGGCGCTGCCGCAATATCCGGACCGCACCTTCCCCGCGACCGTGCTGACCACGTCGAACGCCATCAACACCGACAGCCGCACCGTGCTGGTGGAACTGGTGGCGGAGAATCCGGAGGGCAAGCTCTGGCCCGGCACCTTCGCCAATGTCAGCTTCGACGTGCCGCCGGATACCCACGTGGTGCAGATTCCGGCGAGCGCACTGCTGTTCCAGTCGGAAGGGTTGCAGGTCGCCGTGCTCGGGCCGGGCGACAAGGTGGACATCCGCTCCGTCCGGGTCGGCCGCAACTTCGGCACGATGGTGGAAGTCCTCTCCGGCGTTTCGATCGGGGACAAAGTGATCGACAGCCCGCCCGATTCGATCGTCGCCGGGCAGCTCGTGCACCCCGAGGAGCAGAACCCCGCGATCACCCGCGACACCGGCGAAGTGCCGGCCAAGCCGGTGCCGCCGGGCCATCCCTCCGCCAACCTGCAGCCGGCGGCCGGCAAGTAATGCGGGCCTGGACGGGACTGGCGCTGGCGGGCGCGGTGCTCGCCGGCTGCGATCTGGCGCCGACCTACAAGGTCCCTACGGTTGAGGTGCCGGTCTCCTATCGCGACACCGCGGTCTGGCATCAGGCCGCGCCGGCCGACACGATGCCGCGTTCGGACTGGTGGCGGGGCTTCAACGACGCGGTCCTCGACCGGCTGGAGGATCAGCTCAACACCCAGAACATCACCCTGGTGGCCGCCGTCGCCACCTACGATCAGGCGCGCGCCAACGCCGCCGAGGCGTCGGCCGGGCTGTTCCCGCAGGTGGTGACGGAAGGCGGGCTGGCGAAGACCAGCTACCCCAAGGACAACGTGCTGAAGGCGCACGGCCTGCCCACACCCTTCCTGCTGCGCAACTCGATCGACGGCGGGCTCAGCTACGAATTCGACTTCTGGGACCAGATCCACAACCAGGCGGCCGCCGGCAAGGCCACGGCGCAGGCGAGCGCGGCACAGCTCGCCTTCATCCGGCTCAGCCTGCAGGCGGAGCTGGCCAACGACTACCTGTTGCTGCGCGGCCTGGATGCCGAACAGGACCTGCTGACGCACACGGTCGCAGCCTATGGCCAGGCCCTGG
>JAKAZX010000051.1 GCA_021826485.1 Pseudomonadota bacterium
GCGAACGCCATCACGACCAGCATCGCCGCCCCTGCCGCCGCCCCTGTCACCAGCGCCGCCGCCATGCTCCGCCCCTGCCGTCCGGCCGCGCACATGGGGGCGCGAGGCATTTCGCCAAGTCGCGCTTGACGGACGGTGGGCCGGGCCAACTTCACAGCGATGTTACACATCCGATCGGCCTCGATCACCGTACGCAGGGCATGACCGCCGCAGCGCCGCTCGACATTGCCGTGGTCGGCTCGGGCATTTCCGGGCTGGCCTGTGCCTGGCTGCTCGCCGGCCGGCACCGCGTGACGCTGTTCGAGGCGGCGGACCGGCTGGGCGGGCACTGCAACACCGTCATGGTGCCGGGGCCGGACGGCCCGCGCCCGGTGGATACCGGGTTCATCGTGTACAACGAACAAACCTATCCCAACCTGACGGCGCTGTTCCGCCACCTGCGCGTGCCGACCCAGCCGTCCGACATGTCGTTTGCCGTCTCGCTCGACGACGGCGCGCTGGAATATGCCGGCACCGACCTCGCCGGGCTGTTCGCGCAGCGGCGCAACCTGATCCGTCCGCGCTTCTGGGCGATGCTGCGCGACCTGCTGCGCTTCTACCGCACCGCCCCGGCGGCGCGCGCGGCGATGGCGCAGGAGGGGATCACGCTCGGCGACTGGCTGGACCGGGAGCGGTTCGGCCCCGCCTTCCAGGAGGATCATCTGCTGCCGATGGCGGCGGCGATCTGGTCGGCGACGCCGGGGGACATGCGGGCGCATCCGGCCGCCGCCTTCGTCCGGTTCTGCGAGACCCACGGGCTGCTGACGCTGCGCGGCCGGCCGGCCTGGCGCACCGTGACCGGCGGCAGCCGCAGCCACGTCGCCGCGCTGACCGCGCCGCTGGCCGGGCGCATCCGCCGCGACACGCCGGTCCGCCACGTGGTCCCGGTGGCCGGGGGGGTGGTGCTGCACAGCCTGCGCCAGCCGCCGGAGCGGTTCGACCAAGTGGTGATCGCGACCCATGCCGATCAGGCGCTCGCCATGCTGCCGGCCGCCGATCTGCGGGAGCGCGCGGTGCTCGGCGCGTTCCGCTACAGCCGCAACCTCGCGGTGCTGCACAGCGATGCCGGGCTGATGCCGCGGCGGCGCGGCGTCTGGGCGAGCTGGAACTATCTCGGCCGGCGCGGCGGCACCGCGCCGCCCTGCGTCACCTACTGGATGAACCGGCTGCAATCGCTGCCGGCGGACCGCGACCTGTTCGTCACGCTCAATCCGCCGCGCCCGCCGCGCGCCGGCACCCTTCTGCACACCGAGCGCTACGACCATCCGGTGTTCGATGCCGCGGCGCTGGCGGCGCAGCCGGCGCTTTGGTCATTGCAGGGGCGCCGGCGCGTCTGGTTCTGCGGCGCGCATTTCGGCGCCGGGTTCCACGAGGACGGGTTGCAGGCCGGCCTGGCCGTGGCCGAGGCGCTGGGCGGCGTGCGGCGGCCCTGGACCGTCGCCGACGAATCAGGCCGCATCGCGCTGCCCGCCATCACCCCGGCCGTCGCCGGCCCATGACCTCCTCAAGCCTCTATCGCGGCAGCGTGCGCCATGTCCGCCTGCGGCCGCGCCGGCATGCCCTGCGCTACCGCGTGTTCTGGCTTCTGCTCGATCTCGACGCGCGGCCGGCGCTGCGACTGCTGTCGTTCGGCCGCTTCAACCTGTTCGGCTTCGACGAGCGTGACCACGGGGACGGCACGCCGGGCGGGCTGCGCGCCTGGGTCGCCGGCCAACTGGACGCCGCCGGCATCGATGCGCCCGGGCCGGTGCGGGTGCTGACCATGCCGCGCGTGCTCGGCTACGTGTTCAATCCGATCAGCGTCTATTTCTGCCACCGCGCCGACGGCACGCTGGCGGCGGTGCTGTACGAAGTGAACAACACCTTCGGCACCCGGCACAGCTACCTGTTCGCGGTCGGTGCGGAGGCGCATCCGCTCCGGCACGCCTGCCGTAAGCAGCTTTATGTCTCGCCCTTCCTGCCGACCGGAATGACCTACCGCTTCCGTCTGGCGCCGCCGGCGGCGCGCGTCGCACTCGCGATCGACGCCGCCGACGCGGCCGGGCCGGTGCTGTCCGCAGTGCTCAGCGGCCGGCGCGTGAAGCTGACCGATGCGGCGCTGCTGCGGGCGTTCCTCGCCATTCCGCTGCTGACGCTGAAGGTCACCGCAGCGATCCACTGGCAGGCGCTGCGCCTGTGGCTCAAGCGCGTGCCCCTGGTGCCGCGCCCGGCACCGCCCGCCACCCCCGTGTCCATCATTCCGGCCGACCCGGCCTGAGGCGTCCCGCATGTCAGAGGCAACCTTCCCCCCTGTCCCGCGCGTCCGTCCGCAGGGAATCCGGCCGATGCGCTGGCTGCTCGCGCGCCTGCTGTCGCGCGTCGTGGCCGGGGAGATCACGGTCATGCTGCCGGACGGGCAGATGCGGCATGGCGCCGGCCGGTCGCCGGGGCCGCGCGCGTCGGTCGTGCTGCATCGCTGGCGGGCGGTGCGGCGGCTGGTGCTCGGCGGCGATACCGGCTTCGCCGAGGCCTTCATCGACGGCGACTGGTCCACCCCCGATCTGCCCGCGCTGCTGTGCTTCGGCGCGGTGAACCAGGACGCGATCGGGGTCGATGGCAGCAGGGCGGTGCGGCTGCTGCGCCGGCTCGGCCATCGGCGCCGCGCCAACACCTGCGCCGGCAGCCGCCGCAACATCCCCGCGCACTACGACATCGGCAACGAGTTCTATGCCGCGTGGCTGGATGCCGGCATGACCTATTCGGCGGCGCTGTTCACCCATCCCGGCCAGCGGCTGGAGGCGGCGCAGGACTGCAAGCTCGACGCGGTCATCGCCGCCCTCGATCTGACCGGGCGGGAGCGGGTGCTGGAGATCGGCTGCGGCTGGGGGTCGCTGGCGGAGCGGATCGCGGCGCGCGCCCGCCATGTCACCGGCCTCACGCTCTCCCCCGCCCAGCTCAACTACGCCAACGCGCGGCTCGACGATGCCGGCCTCGGCGCGCGGGCCGAGCTGCGGTTGCAGGATTATCGCGAGGTCGCCGGGCAGTTCGACCGCATCGTGTCGGTGGAGATGCTGGAAGCGGTGGGGGAGGCGTACTGGCCCGAATTTTTCGGCCGGATCGCCGCCTGCCTCGCCCCCGGCGGGGTCGCGGTGCTGCAATTCATCAGCATCGCGGATGCCCGCTTCGCCGCCTACCGCGACGGCGTGGACTTCATCCAGAAGCACATCTTCCCCGGGGGGATGCTGCCCAGCGTGCCGGTGCTGCACGCCGTCACCGCGCGGGCCGGGCTGACGATGCAAGCGGTGCGCACCTTCGCCCCCGGCTACGCCGCGACACTCGCCCACTGGCGCACCCGCCTGCACGCCGCGTGGCCGGCGCTGCGCGGGCAGGGGTTCGATGAGCGGTTCCGCCGCAAGTGGGAATACTACCTCGCCTATTGCGAGGCGGGGTTCCACACCGGGCTGCTCGACGTCGGCATCTACCGCCTGCGTCACGCCACGGGCTGAACGGCAGCCGCCATCGGCGCCTGACGCAGATCAAGGCGGTTTGCCTTGCCTTGCGGCCGAATGCGGCGAACGTTTGCCAAGCTGCGGAACGCCGTGACGCGCGCTCCGGTTGATGCGGAGCCATTGCATGATGTCGCTTTCCGGTCTTTCCCGGCGCCGGATGGTCGGTGCCGGGGCCGTCGCCGCCGCCATGTCCCGCCTGGCACCGGCCGGCGCGGCGATGCCGCTGCCGCTTGCGGTAGAGCGGCGCAGCCTCGATGTGAACGGCAAGGCGGCCTCGGTGTTCGGCATCGTTCGGCCGAACGGGATGCCGGGGCTGGTGCTGGCGCCGGGCGAACGCTTCGCGGTGTCGCTCGGCAACCGCTCGGGCGAGACCACGATCGTCCACTGGCACGGCCAGACCCCGCCCTATCTGCAGGATGGCGTGGCGCAGACCGGCGGCGCGCTGATCGTGAACGGCAGTGCGCAGGACTATGATTTCGCGCCGCGCGTCGGCACCTACTGGATGCATTCCCATCACGGCCTGCAGGCGCAGCAACTGCTGGCGGCGCCGCTGATCGTGCGCAGTGCCGGGGATGTGCAGGCCGACCGGCAGGAAGTGACGGTGCTGCTGCATGATTTCAGCTTCCGGGAGCCGGCGGAAATCCTGGCGAACCTGGTTCGGCCTGCCGCCCCTGCTGGTGCGATGCCCGGCATGGCGATGGCCCCGGACCTCAATGACATCGACTACGACGCCTATCTCGCCAATGACCGCACACTGGCCGACCCCTTGGTGGTGCGTACCGAGCGTACCGGGCGCGTGCGGCTGCGGTTGATCAATGGCGCTGCCGCGACGGCGTTCTGGGTCGATTTCGGCGCGCTGGAGGGTACGCTGGTCGCGGTCGATGGCGACGCCGTCGCGCCGCTGCGCGTGCGCCGCATTCCGCTGGCCGAGGCGCAGCGGGCGGACGTGCTGCTGGACCTCACGCAGGCCGGCGCCTTCCCGGTGCTGGCGCAGCGGGAAGGTGACCGGCCGCGCACCGGCATCATCCTGGCAACAGCCGGGGCAGCGGTCGCGAAGCTGTCGCCGGTGGCGGAGCGCGCCGTGGGTGCCGTGGACATGGCGCTGGAGGTGCAACTGGCCGCTGCGGCGCCGCTGCCGCCGCGGCCGGCGGATGTGGTGCGCCGCATCGCGCTGACCGGCATGATGGCACCCTACGCCTGGTCGATCGACGGACGGAGCTGGGCCAACCACCAGCCGATTCCGGTTTCGCATGGCCAGCGCGTGGAACTCGCGATGTTCAACCGCACCCGCATGGCGCATCCGATGCACCTGCACGGGCATCATTTCCAGGTGGTCGAAGTGAATGGCACGCGCCTCGCCGGTGCCATGCGGGACACCGTGCTGGTGCCGGCCGGTGGATCGGTGACGGTGGCCTTCGATGCCGACAATCCCGGCCGCTGGCTGCTGCACTGCCACAACCTCTACCACATGGCGACCGGCATGATGACCGAACTCACCTACGGGAAAAGCGCCTGACAGGACGGAGGGGACAACATGCAAGGCGGCGGCATGATGTGGGGCGGCATGTGGCTCGGCATGGGGCTGTGGTGGATTCTCATCCTCGTGCTGGTGGTGCTCGGCATCGCCGCGCTCGCGCGCTACGTGTTCGGCGGACGGGGCTGACCAGGCCAGCGGTTGCGGCGCGCTGCAACGGGGCTATCCTTGCCGGCAAAGGTGGAGGTACGCCCATGCTGCGCATGATGACCTTGGCGGCGCTCGCCGCCTGCTGGCTTGCGGCGCCGGCGCGGGCGCAGGTGACGGGCGACCCGGTCACCGTCGATGGCGGCATGATCTCCGGCGCGTGGCGGGCGGATGCGGCGGTGCGCGAATGGCTGGGCGTTCCCTTCGCCGCCCCGCCGGTGGGGGCGCTGCGCTGGCAGCCGCCGCAGCCGGTGCCGGCCTGGAGCGGCGTGCGCCCGGCGACCGCGTTCGCCGCGCAGTGCATGCAAAAGGGACGCTCGCACAAATCGGTCTATTACGAATACGCCGGCACGCAGCCGACGAGTGAGGATTGCCTCTATCTGAACGTCTGGTCCCCGGCGCCGGAGCGGGCGCACGACCTGCCGGTGATGGTGTGGATCTATGGCGGCGGGTTCCAGCAGGGATCGGCGGCCAACCCGGTGTTCGACGGCACCGAACTGGCCCGCCGCGGCGTGGTCGTGGTGACGGTGAACTATCGCCTCGGCATCTTCGGCTTCTTCGCCCATCCCGATCTGACCGCGGAATCGCCGCAGCACGCCGCGGGCAATTACGGCCTGCTCGATCAGGTCGCCGCCCTGCGCTGGGTCCGGCGCAACATCGGGGCGTTCGGCGGCAACCCGGACAACGTGACGATCTTCGGCCAGTCCGCCGGCGGGGCGAGCGTCGATCTGCTGATGGGATCGCCGCTCGCCCGCGGCCTGTTCCAGCACGCCATCGCCGAGAGCTACGGCCTTGACCGCACCATGCGCAGCCGGGCGGAGGCAGAGGCCGACGGCGCGCGCTTCGCCGCCGGCCTGTCGGCGAACGGCATCGGCGCGCTGCGTGACCTGCCGGCGGAGCGGCTGCTGGACGCCAACCGCCAGTGGTGGTGGCCGATCGTCGATGGCTGGTTCCTGACCGAGGACATCTATTCCGTGTTCCGCCAGGGCCATGAGGCGCCGGTGCCGCTGCTGACCGGGTGGAACGCCAATGAAGGCGCGACCTTCCCGCACGCGACCAGCCACGACGCCTACCTTGCCGATCTGCGCCGCCGGTTCGGCGCCGCGGCCGACAAGCTGCTCGCGATCTATCCGGCGGCGGACGACACGACCACGGCGCAGGCGAGCGAGCGGCTGTTCGGCGACATGAACCTCGCCTGGGGGTCCTGGGCCTCGGCGCGGCTGCACGCGAAGAACGGGTATCCCGCCTTCGTCTATTTCTTCGACCATCCGCAGCCGCTGTTCCCCGGCCAGGCCTTCGACGAGAACCCGGACGGCGCGCCGCTCGGCACCTTCCACAGTTCCGAATACCCGTACCTGTTCGGCACGCTGGCGCCGCTGACGCGAGCCTGGACCGGGACGGACCGCGCCCTGGCGCGGGAGTTGCGCGGCTACTGGGTGGGCTTCGCCGCTGCCGGCAACCCGAACGGCGCCGGGCTGCCGTACTGGCCGGAATTCAACGGCAGCGACGAGCGGATCATGCGGCTCGGCGACCATACCGGGCCGGGGCCGGCCCTGGGGATCGGGCGGCTGCACGCGCTGGACGCGCTGGGGCCGCCACGCGCCGCCAACTGACGGACCGGCCGCTGCTACAGGTGGAGCAGCCGCTCCACCCCGTCCGCCTCGGCGCTGCGGCCGTGCCAGATCACGCGCCCCTTCTCCAGCACCGCGATGCGGTCGGCCAGCCGGCGCAGTTCGGCCACCTGCTTGTCGATGATCAGCACCGCCTGCCCCTCCGCCCGCAGGGCGGCGAGGGCGCGGAAGATTTCCGCCCGCATCAGCGGCGCCAGCCCCTCCGTCGCCTCGTCCAGGATCAGCAGGCGCGGGTTGGTCATCAGCGCACGGCCGATCGCCACCATCTGCTGCTCGCCGCCGCTGAGCTGCAGGCCGCGATGCGACAGCCGTTCCGCGAGCCTGGGCAGCAGCGCCAGCACGCGGGCGCGCGTCCATGGGCCGGGGCGCGCCGTCGCCGCGAGGTTCTCCGCCACCGTCAGCGTCGGGAACACCTGCCGCCCTTCCGGCACCAGCCCCAGGCCCGCCTGGGCGATCCGGTGCGGCGGCAGGCCGGCGAGCCTGGTGCCGGCGAACGACACCGCCCCCCGCCACGGCCGCAGCAGGCCCATCAGGGCGCGCACCGTGGTCGTCTTGCCCATGCCGTTGCGGCCGAGCAGGGCCAGCGTCTCCCCGGCGCTGATCGACAGGCTGACGCCGAACAGCACCTGCGCGCGGCCATAGCCGGCATCCAGGTCCTGCACTTCGAGCATCAGCCGGCCTCTCCCAGATAGGCGGCGCGCACGGCCGGGTCGGCCCGCACCGCTTCGGGCGGGCCGGTTGCAATCAGCCGGCCCTCCACCAGCACGGAGACGCGGTCGGCGAGCGCGAACACCGCCTCCATGTCGTGTTCCACCAGCAGCATCGCGAAGCGGCCCTTCAGCCCGCCGAGCAGGCCGACGATGGCGCGGCCCTCGGCATGGCCCATGCCGGCCAGCGGCTCGTCCAGCAGCACGCAGCGCGGTTGCAGGGCCAGGGCGCAGGCGATCTCCAGCGCCCGGCGCTCGCCATGCGCCAGCACCTCGGCCGGCGCGGCGGCGCGCTCCGCCAGCCCCACCGCCGCCAGCGCCGCCAGCGCAGGCTGCTCCAGCGCCGCATCGCCGGCGGCGCGGCGGAACGGGGCGAGCGGGCGGGGCGCGCGCGCCTGCACCGCCAGCGCCACGTTCTCCAGCGCCGACAGGCCGCCGATCAGCGCGCTGACCTGGAAGGTGCGGGCAAGGCCCCGGCGGGCGCGCAGATGCGGCGGCAGGTGCGTCACCTCCGCCCCGTCCAGCGTCACCCGGCCGGCATCGGGCGTGAGCGTGCCGGCCAACTGGCCGATCAGGCTCGACTTGCCGGCGCCGTTCGGGCCGATCAGGGCATGGATTTCGCCCGCCCGCACGGCGAGGCTGACATTGCGCGTCACCGGCAGGCCGCCGAACGCCTTGGTCAGCCCGGCGGCGGCGAGGATGTCGCTCATCGCGCCGGGGCCCGCAGGCGCAGCCGCAGCAGCGCCGCGCCCAGCAGCAGGGCGCCCAGCGCGATCCGCCCGTGCTCGCTCGCCGCCGACAGCGCCTCCTCGGCCAGCACCAGCCCGACCGCGCCGGCGGCCGCCCCCTCCGGCGCGGCGACGCCGCCGAGGATCACCATGACCAGCAACTGCCCGGCCACCCGCCAGTCCAGCAGCGCCGGGCTGACGAAGCCGGTGGTGACCGCGAGCAGCCAGCCGGCCAGCGCCCCCGCCGCGCCGGCGGCGACATAGGCGATCAGCCGCACCCGCGTCACGTCGAAGCCGAGGGCGGCGACCCGCCCCGCATCCTGCCGCGCCGCCCGCAGCACCCGGCCGAAGCGCGAGGCGCCGAGCAGCCGCGCCGCCGCGATCGCCGCGGCCAGCAGCAGCAGCACGAACAAGTGGAACGCCACCGGCTGCGCCAGCAGCGCCGTGCCGGCCAGCGGCGGCGCGCGGTCCAGCGGCATGCCGTCATCGCCGCCGTAATCGGCCAGCGCCTCGGCCACGAAATAGGCCATCTGGCCGAAGGCGAGGGTGATCATCAGGAAGGTGACGCCGCGCGTGCGCAGCGCGACCCAGCCGGTCGGCCAGGCGAACAGTGCGCCCGCCAGCACCGCGACCGGCAGCGACACCAGCGTCTCGTCGAGGCCGGCGCCGCCCAGCATCAGCAGCGCATAGGCGCCGATGCCGAGGAAGGCGGCATGGCCCAGGCTGACCAGCCCGGCGAAGCCGACCACGAATTGCAGCGACACGGCGGCCAGCGCGAACACCGCGGCACGGGTGCCGAGCGCGAGCAGATAGGCATTGCCGGCCGCCCAGGCGGCGAGCGGGGCGGCCAGCAGCAGGGCGGCGGCCAGCGCCGCGGCAAGGCGGGTCAAGCCCGGCCCCGGGCCGGCAGCAATCCGCCCGGCCGGAAGGCGAGCACGGCGGCCATCAGCAGATAGATCAGCATGGAGGCGAGCGCCGGCCCCGCGGTGCGCGCCGCCGCGGGCGGCAGCGCCCCCGCCAGCGCCGCATCCAGCAGGCTGCGGCCGAGCGTGTCGGTCAGCCCGACCAGCAGGGCGGCGAGGAAGCTGCCGCGCACCGAGCCGGCGCCGCCCAGCACGATCACCACGAAGGCGAGGATCAGCACCGGCCCGCCCATGCCCGGATCGACCGAGACGATCGGCGCCGCGACCGCGCCGGCGAAGCCCGCGAGCATCGCCCCGGCCGCCAGCACCAGCGCGAACAGCCGCCCGACATCGACGCCGAGCGCGGACAGCATCGCCGCATTGCTGGCCCCGGCGCGCAGCCGCATGCCGGCGCGCGTGCGCTCGATCAGCAGCGCCAGCAGCCCCGCCACCAGCAGCCCCGCGCCCAGCACCGCCAGCCGGTAGACCGCGTAGCGCAGCCCGCCGAACAGCGGCACCGTGCCGGCCAGCAGATCCGGGATGGCGAGGCTGCGCGGCGCCGGCCCCCAGACCAGCTTCACCCCCTCCTCGGCCAGCAGGATCAGCCCGAACGTCGCCAGCACCTGATCGAGATGGTCCGCCCCCACCAGCCGGCGGAACACCAGCCGCTCCAGCACCGCGCCCAGCAGCAGGCTGGCGGCGGCGGCCAGCGGCACGGCGAGCCAGAAACTGCCGGTCGCCGCTGCGAACGCGACCGCGAGATAGGCGCCGAGCATGTACTGCACGCCATGCGCCAGATTGACCACGTCCATCACGCCGAACACGAGCGTCAGCCCGGCGGCGATCAGGAACAGCAGCACGCCGAGTTCCAGCCCGTTCAGCGTCTGCACCAGCAGCAGCCCGACCGACATCGCGCTGCTGCTTCGGCCTATTTCAGCGGGCAGCTTGCGGCGTATTCGTCCGCCCAGTCGGAGAAGATCTTCTCGACGATCTCGGTCTCATAGAGACCGTCCGGTCGCTTCGCCGCCTTCACCAGATAGAAGTCCTGGATCGGATAGCCGTTGGTGTTGAAGCGGAACTTGCCGCGCGGGGAGGCGAAGTCCGCGTCATGCAGCGCCGCGTGCAGCTTCGCCTTGTCGGCGGTGCTGCCGGCGGTCTTGGCCAGCGCGCCGTCAATCAGTTGCAGCGCGTCATAGCCCTGCATGGCGTAGGAGCCGGGCATCGCGTGATAGGCGGCGAGATAGCCGGAAACGAAGGTCCGGTTCGCCGCATTGTCCATGTTCGGCGCCCAGGTCATCGCCCCGTACAGGCCGAGCGCCGCGTCCTGCTCCGCCGGCAGGGTCGATTCATCGACGGTGAAGGCGGACAGGAACGGGATGTGCTCGGCAAGGCCCGACTGGTGGAACTGCTTGACCAGCGCGACGCCGAGGCCGCCGGGCATGAAGGTGAAGATCACGTCCGGCTTGGCGTCGGCGATGCGGGCCAGATCGGCCTGGAAATCGACGGTGGTGAGCGGCACGTAGTCCTCGGCCAGAATCTCGCCCTTGAAGCGGCTCTTGAATCCCGCCACCGCGTCCTTGCCCGCCTGGTAGTTCGGCGCCAGCAGGAAGGCGCGCTTGTAGCCGGCGCGCTGGGCGTATTCCCCCAGCACGGCATGGATCTGGGTGTTTTCGTAGGAGGTGACGAAGAAGTCCGGGCTGCACTGCTTGCCCGCGAACACCGAGGAGCCGGCATTGGGGCTGATCAGCACCGCGCCGCCCTGCGTCACCGGGCGGAAGATCGCGCCCAGCACGTTGGAGAAGATCGGGCCGATCACGAAGTCCACCTTGTCGCTCTCGACCAGCCGCTTGGCGCGGGCCGCCGCCACGTCGGGCTTCAGCTCGTCGTCCACCACGACCAGCTCCGCCGGCCGGCCGCCCACCTTGCCGTCGCGGTTCTTCAGCGCCAGTTCGACGCCGTTGCGCACCTGCTGGCCGAGCACCGCGCCGGGGCCGGACAGCGTTACCAGCACGCCGATCTTCACCGGGTCCTGGGCCAGCGCCGGCCCGGCCCCCAGCAGCGCGGCCAGCAGCCCCGCCATCAACGCCTTGCGCATCGCCCGTCTCCCCCTGCCGTGCCGCGAACGGCGCAGTTAAGCGCGGAACCTTGCGTTACGGGAAGGGGGCCTGTCCGGAAAGAAACGCGGCGGCGGCCAGCGCATGGACGCGCAGCACGTGCAGATATTCCGCCACGTCCACATATTCGTCGGCCCGCGCCATGTTGTTCGGGTGGCAGCCGTAGAGGAACGACGGCACGCCGGCATCGCGCCAGTGCTTGGCATCCGACGCGCCGAGGCTGATGACCGGCTGCGGCGGGGCGCCGCCCAGCAGCCCGGCGGCGGCATTCTGCAGGATGCCGACCATCGGATGCGCCGGGTCACTGAACGTCGCCTCATGCGAATGGGTCCAGACCGGCGTCATGCGCGCCTGCGGGTAGCGCCGCAGGATCTTGCTCAGCGCCGCCATCAGGGTCGCGTGGCTCAGGCCGACCGGCAGGCGGATGTCCACTTCCAGCCGGCAATCGCCGGGGAGCATGTTGATCTTGACGCCGCCGGCGATCACGCCGGGGGAGACGGTGACGCGGTCCATGATCGCGCCGGCGCCGGCGCCGAGTGCGGCGTCGAGCGCCCCCCGGCCGGCCGCGATGGCGTGCTGGACCCCCTCCGGCGGTTCGCCGACCAGCGATTCCAGCGCGGCGAGATCGGCCACCAGCCGTGCCGCCACGCGAATCGCGTTGCGGCTGAGATGCGTGTAGGCGGCATGGGCACCCGGCGTCGAAATCTCGAAGATCAGGCGCAGCGTCCCCTTCTCGCCGAAGCGGATGGTGCCGGCCGTCGGCTCGCCGTTCAGCATGCAGTCGCCCCGGCACTCGTCCGGGAAGCTTTGCAGCAGCCATTGCGCGCCGTAGGTGCCGCCGGTCTCCTCGTCCGAGACGCAGGTGAGCGTCAGCCGCCCCGGCAGCTTCGCGCCCAGCCGGTGCAGCAGGACGGTGGTGGCGACGGCGGCGGCGGTGCCGCATTTCATGTCGGCGACGCCGCGCCCGTGGACGCGCCCGTCCGCCACCGCGCCGCTGAACGGATCGCGCGTCCAGCCGGCCGCGGGACCGGCCGGGAACACGTCGATATGCCCGTTCAGCACCAGATGCGGCCCGCCGGTGCCGAGGGTTGCGACGATGTTCGGCAGGTCGGGTTTCGCGGCACGCAGCTCCGCCGGCACGCCGGCCGCGCGCAGTTGCGCCAGCAGGAAGGCGGCGGCGGCGCGCGTGTCGCCCGGCGGGTTGGGGGAGGGGATCGCCACGAACCGGGCCAGCAGCGTGACCAGCGCGTCCTGCTCCGCCGCGATCCAGCCGAGCAGCGTCTCGGCGATCGCGCTCACGCCAGCCCCGCCGCGGTCGTCATCGCGGCCCGATCCGCACCGCAATTCAACCGTGGCGCGTAAAGTGGTGCCAGCATGACGACCATTCCCGATCTGCGTCAACAACAGTGAATGATTGCGCCCTGCGGACGGCCAGCGCAACGGCCATTCGCCGCCTCGCGCCGCCGTGCGCCCGCGCGGCTCCATCGCGGATGTGATGATCGCGCTGCCAGTATTGAATTGCCGCACAAAAAATGCCGTCAGCACAATGCTCCGCGACAGCAATCAGGTCGGAGCACGCAGGCGATGCCGCATGTTGTTGCCACGCCCGTCTCGTTCATGAGCTTTCTATGGACCGGCATCGGCCGTTCGCTTGCGGCCGCGCTCGGCGGTACCGCGCGCGTCATCACCGGCGGCAATGCCAATCAATCCGTCAGCTCGTCGGCTGATGTCACCGCGGTGTTTCTCGGCAACGGCAACGACACGGTCACGCTGGGCGGCACCGCCGATACGGTGGTGACCGGCAACGGCAACAGCCGCATCGCGCCGGGTGCGAGCTTTGCCACCGTGCAGGCCGGCAACGGCAACAATGCCGTGCGGATCACGGGAATTGCCGACACGCTGTGGCTCGGCAACGGCAATAGCGCGGTGCAGGGCGGCGAGGGGATGGCGACGCTGCACCTGGGCAACGGCAACAACAGCGTGACGCTGAACGGTGCGCTCAACACGGTCGTGCTCGGCAACGGCAACAACTGCGTCAGCGCGGGCTACGGCCGGATCACCGTCGGCATCGGCCAGGGCTTCTTCGACGTGCCGTTCGGCCAGACCGGCGTGCTGGTGCCGGCCATGCAGGCGGTGCTGTGCTCCACGCCCGGCAATACCGGCTGGTTCGACAGCGGCAGCGGCAATATCGGGGCTTTCGACAGCGGCACCGGCAATATCGGCGCGTTCGACGGGCTGGGCACGCGCATCGCCTCCAGCGGCAGCTATAATATCGGTGCCTTCGACGGGATCGGCGACACCGGGGCAAATTCCGGCAACGGCAATCTCGGCAGCTTCGACGGCGCCTTCGCCGGCGGGCCGTTCGACGGCAATGGCAATCTGGGCGCCGAGGACGGCAATTTCGACGGCTACGGGACCACCGGCCGCTCCTCCGGCAATCAGGACGGCAACGGCAATCTGGGCAGCTATGACGGCAACCTGAACGGCATGTTCGTCACCGGCCGCAGCAGCGGCAACGACAACGGCAACGGCAATGCCGGCTCGTATAGTGGCAATCTGAACGGCAACGGCCGCGTGCCCTCACAGCCGCCGACCGGCGCGCCGACCGGCAGCCATGTCTATGCCAGCGTCAGCGGCAGCTTCGATACCGTGGTCGCCGGCGGCGGCAACAACCGCATCGCGATCGGCGGCTTTTCCACCGTCGTCACCGGCAACGGCAACAACTGCGTGCTCGGCAGCGGCGGCCAGGACGACGTGGTGACGGGGAGCGGCAATGACGTGATTTCCGTCTCCGGCTGCGGCAACCGCATCGATGCCGGCGGCGGCATGAACTTCATCACCGCCGATGCCGGCGGCGGCGACAGCTTCACGCTGCCGCGGGTCGGCACGGGCTGCGACACGATCGCCGGCTTCATGCTCACCAACGGCGACGTGCTGGACCTGGGCACGCCGGTGCCGGCGGGGCTGAACACGAAGATCGTGAACGGCGACACCTGGCTGTACGCGTCACCGCCCTCCGGCGGCGCGGCGCAGGCGCTGGGGGTGCTGCTGCACGTGCAGACCAGCGTCACGCAGTTGCTGGCGCATCACGCGCTGGTGGCGTGAAGTTCTGGCTTGACCGGTCGGCCGCTAGGACTGGGCGTCCGGCGCCACCACCATGCAGTTGCCGTGATGGCTGAGCCGCTCGCACGCCGCCGT
>JAKAZX010000484.1 GCA_021826485.1 Pseudomonadota bacterium
CCGGCAACATAGGCGCGGGGCGGCGCGGATTGAAGGGCCGGGCGCGATCCTGTAAGGCGCCGCCCGTGACTGATCTGGCGCCCTGGGCGGCCCGCCCCGATCCTGCCCGCGGACGGCTCCATCCGGAGCCGGAAAGCCCGTCGCGCCGTCCGTTCCAGCGCGACCGCGACCGCATCGTGCACAGTTCCGCGTTCCGCCGCCTGCAATACAAGACGCAGGTATTCGTGAACCATGAGGGTGATTTCTTCCGCACCCGACTGACGCACAGCCTGGAAGTGGCGCAGATCGCCCGCTCGATTGCCCGTGAACTGCGGCTGGACGAGGATCTGACGGAGGCGCTGGCGCTTGCCCACGATCTCGGCCATCCGCCGTTCGGCCATGCGGGGGAGGAGGCGCTGGCGCTGGCGATGAAGCCGTTCGGCGGCTTCGACCACAACGCGCAGAGCCTGCGGGTGGTGACGCTGCTGGAAAGCCGCTACGCCGCCTTCGACGGCCTGAACCTGACCTGGGAGACGCTGGAGGGCCTGGCCAAGCACAACGGGCCGCTGCGCAAGCCGCCCGCCTATGTCGCCGAATACGATTCGCGCCATCCGCTGGCGCTGCACACCTATCCCTCGCTGGAGGCGCAGGTGGCGGCACTAGCCGACGACATCGCCTATCACAGCCACGACCTGGATGACGGGCTGCGCGCGCAGTTGTTCACCCCCGGCGATCTCGCCCACCTGCCGGTGGTGGGGGAGGCGCTGGCGGAGGCGGCGCGCGCCAGCCTGGACGTGCCGCCGCCGCGCCTGCAACACGAAACCATCCGCCGCGTCATCAACGCGCTGGTGATCGACCTGGTGGAGGAAACGCGCCGCCGCATCGACGCGCTCGCCCCCGCCGATGCCGACGCGATCCGCAATGCGCGCCGCCCGATCGTCGCCTTCAGCCCGGCGATGGCGGAGAAGAACCGCGCCATCAAGGATTTCCTGTTCGCCCGCATGTACCGCCACTGGCGCGTCAACCGCATGACGGCGAAGGCGCGGCGGCTGACCGGGGAGCTGTTTGCGCTGCTGCATGCCGACACCTCCCTGCTGCCCGACGAATGGCGGGCGCGCGCCGGCGAACCCGGCACCGCCCGCGCCGCCCAGGCCGTCGCCGACCATATCGACGGCATGACCGACCGCTCCGCGCGCGACGAATATCTGCGGCTGACCGATCTTGCCGTCCCAGGCTGAAACGATGGCTTTCCCGCCTGCATCCGCCGTCCCGGCGCCCAATGGACACATGCCGCCATGACCGAGGATATCTTTGCCGATCTGCGCGCCCGCGTGCTGCGCGCGCTGCGCACGATCGTGACCGACCTGCCGGAGGAGGTCGCCGCGCGGGTGGAAGTGACCCCGACGCGGGAGGCGGCACACGGCGATGCCGCGACCAATGCGGCGCTGGTGGCGGCACGGCATGCGCGCAGCAACCCGCGCGCGCTGGCGCCGATGCTGGCCGCCGCGCTGACGGACGCGACAATCGCAACCGCGGTGCCGGCCGGCCCGGGCTTCGTCAACCTCACGCTGCACCGCGCTGCGCTGCTGTCACACGTGCCGCGCATCCTGGCCGCCGGCACGCGCTATGGCGACAGCGACATCGGCGGCGCGGTCGCGACCAACGTGGAATACGTCTCCGCCAATCCCACCGGGCCGATGCATGTCGGCCATTGCCGCGGCGCGGTGGTGGGCGACGCGCTCGCCAACCTGCTCGCCAAGGCCGGCTACGCAGTCACCAAGGAATACTACGTCAACGATGCCGGCGCGCAGGTGACCGCGCTCACCTGGGCCGCCTATTTCCGCTACCTCCAGGCGCTCGGCACTGCGTTGACGGAGGAGGCGTTCGCCGCCGAGGTGCCCGGCGGGCTGCAGTACCGCGGCGACTACCTGATCCCGGTGGGGCAGGCGCTGGCGGCGCGCTTCGGCGATTCGCTCGCCGGCCCCGCCGCCACGATCGCCGCACCCGACCGCTGGTTCGACACCGTGCGCGAGTTGACGGTCGCCGGCATGCTGGATGCGATCCGCGACGATCTCGCCGCCCTCGGCGTGCGCTTCGATGTCTTTTCCAGTGAGCGCGCGCTGGTTGAAAGCGGCGCCGTCGATGCCACCATCGCGCAACTGGACGCGGCCGGGCTGATCTACGAAGGCGTGCTGGAGCCGCCCAAGGGCCGCATGCCGGAGGATTGGGAGCCGCGCGCGCAGACGCTGTTCCGCGCCACCAGCTTCGGCGACGACGTGGACCGCCCGCTGCGCAAGTCCGACGGCAGCAACACGTATTTTGCCAACGACATCGCCTATCACGCCGACAAGCTGCGGCGCGGCTTCGCCAGCATGATCGACATCTGGGGCGCCGATCACGGCGGCTACGTGCCGCGCATGCAGGCCGCCGTCGGCGCGCTCGGCGGGCAGCTCGACATCGTGCTGTGCCAGATCGTCCACGTGCTGAAGGACGGGCAGCCGGTGCGCATGTCCAAGCGCGCTGGCACCTTCGTGACGCTGCGCGATCTGCTGGACGAGGTCGGGCGCGACGCCGTGCGCTTCACCATGCTGACGCGCAAGGCCGACGCGCAGATGGAGTTCGACATCGCCCACGCGATCGCCCAGACGCGCGACAACCCGGCCTTCTACGTGCAGTACGCCCACGCGCGCTGCCGCAGCGTGCTGCGCGCGGCGGTTGAGCTGCTGGGCGCGGAACGGGTGACGGAGGCGGCGCTGGCCGGCGTGCCGCTCGATGCGCTGGCGGACCCCTCGGAGCTGGCCCTGGTGCGCCGGCTCGTGGCCTGGCCGCGCACCGTGGAGGCGGCCGCCCTGGCGCGGGAGCCGCAC
>JAKAZX010000485.1 GCA_021826485.1 Pseudomonadota bacterium
TGGCGCGCAGCGTCTCGACCGCGCCATCGCTTCTGTCGTCGAGCAGCAGCGGCGCGCCGCCCCGCCGCCGGCGCAGCAGCGGCAGGGCGCCGAGACAGGGCAGGTCGGTCACGCTTTCCAGTTCGCGCGCCGATTCGACCCCCTGGCGCGCCAGGAAGCCGCCGATGCATCCGGCCGCGGCGGCGAGCACGCCGGCCAGCGTGCCGAACCCCCAGACCACCGCGAGCGGCAGCCGGTCCGGCTTGTCCGGCGGCACCGCCGGCGAGACCACGCGCGCCGTCGGGAACTCGGCCGAGGTCGGCTCGGTCTCGGCGGCGCGGGTCATGAACGTCTCATAGACCCGCCGCCTGGTATCGGCGTCGCGCGTCAGCTCGGCCAGCCGGAGCGCGACGCCGGTGGAGGTCTCGGCGAGCTGCCGCGACGCGGCCACCCGGCTCTCCAGGTCGCCGACACGGCGGGCGGCCTCGGTCACGTCCTGCTTCATGGCGGCGGCGACCTTGCCGGAGGCCGCCTGGATCTCGCTCTCGGTCTCCGCCAGCGTGTTCGCCGCCGCGATGTAGTCGGGATGGCGGGTGCCGAGGCGGCGGCCGATGAACGCCATGCGCTGGCGCGCATCCGCCTCGCGGTTGCGCAGGTCCTGCAACATCGGCGATTGCAGCGCCTCGCGGAACCCGGTCCCGCGCGCCGCGGCGAGCGCGGTCTGCCGGCGCAGCAGCTCCTCACGGGCGGTGGCGAGCGCGGTCTCCGTGTTGTTGAGATCGAGCGCAGTCAGCGACCCCTGTGCCACCTCGAAGGTGGGGTGGGTGCTGCGGAACTGCTGCACGGCCCGGTCGGCCGCCTCCACCTCGGGCAGCAGGGCGGCGGCACGTTCGGCCAGCCAGCGATGGGTCTGCTGCATGACGTAGCGGCGTGCCGCCAGCTCGTCGGCGATGTAGCGGTCGAACAGCGTGTTGATCACGGCGGCCGCGAGAAGCGGCGAGGGGGCGGTGAAGCGCACCGTCACCACGCCACTGTCCTTTTCGCTGCCGATGTCGAGATGCCTGCGCACCAGATCGACCGCGTCCTCGGTGCGCTCCGCCGGGGTGCTCGGGGCCGGCGGGGGGAACAGAGCGGCGAGCCGGGCGCCGACCGCGCCGCCGATCGCGTTGCCGGCGCCGCGCATCATGGCGGCGAAGCCATGCTCCAGCCGCGATGAGATCGACCCCCTGAACATCGCGGGATCGTCGGCGAGATCGAGCTGGCGGGCGACCGCCTCGATCAGCGCATGGGAGCGCAGCACATCGAGTTCGCTGCGGTTCTGGTCGGCGGTGGCGGGCGCGGCGAGCACGCTGAGTTCGGGAATCTGCGGCTCGCGGCCGCCGACCAGCAGCAATCCCTCACCCACGAAGCTGGCCGGCCGGGACGCGGCGATGCCGAGCGCCAGCGCGCCGGCGAGCAGCCCGGACAGCAGCAGGATGAGCTTGCGCCGCCACAGCACGCGGAACAGATCGCCAGCCGTGACGGCATCCTGGTGCATCATGCATCCCAACCGCGGCGGCCCGACTGCGGCGACCGCACCATGCGGAGAGTTTAATCAATCGAATGCGGCTCCGGCACCACCCGGGGTACACGCTCCCACTTATGTGCGATCCAATCCGCCCGCGCGCACAACACGGACGATGGTTTATCTTGCCGGGATGAACCGCTGGTTCTGCTTCATAAGAAAGTGAGTTCGGCTGCCGAAGGACTCTGCTTGCCGCGTCTTTCGGGCACGACACGGTTTCAGTCGGCCGTCATCCCGCCTGATCCAGCGGGTCTCCCGCCAGCCGGCGCAGCGCGTAAGCCAGTCGCGGCACGGCCAGCAGCCCGGCGGCATAGGCCGACCGGACCAGTCCGCGGTCGTGCGGATAGGTCGGCGACAGCAGCACCCGCAGCGCCTCCCGCCGCCGGCCGGCAAGGGAATGCTCGCGCAGCGTCAGCGGCGCCAGTTTGCGCAGCAACTGATCCCGCGCGCCCGCCTCCTCCGCCGACAGGCCGGCCATGCCGGCAACCTCCTGATAGAGCTTCCAGCCGACATCGGGGGCGGTCTGGCTCAGGCTGGCGGAAGCGCGCCGGGTGGCGAAGATGGCGCGATCGACGAACACATAGGCCGCCCCGCGATAGGCTTGGCCGAGCCGGATGGCGAAATCGGTGTCGCCGGCCAACCCCACCTCCGCCCGGTCGCGGATGCCGACGGCGCGCGCCGCCGCCGTCTGCACCAGGAAGCCGATATGGGAGATCTGGCCGCGGAAGGCCGCGACCAGCAGGTCGCGATGCAGCCCGGCCCACGCCGCCACCCGGCCGCATTCCGCGTTGGCGCGCCGGCTCGCCTCGGGCAGCAGCTCGCCGGCCGGGTTGATGATCTGCTCGCGGCCATAGGTGATGACGACATCCGGCGCCAGCGCGAATGCCTCGGCCATTGCCCGCACCGCGCCGGGCAGCAGCACGTCGTCGTCGTTCATATAGACGAAGCGGTGCCCGCGCACGGCGGCGAACAGCTTGCGCTGGTTGTCGATCGGCCCGATCGCCGGCGCATTGCGCCAGTAGCGGATCGCCACCCCCTCGGGCGGCGCGACCGAGGCCACCAGCGCGCCGGTCGTGTCGTCGGGCGAATTGTCGCTGATGTCGATTTCGAGCGGCCGGTAATCCTGCACCAGGCAGGAATGCAGGCAGTGCAGCAGCATCGACGGGCGCCGATGGGTCGGAATGCAGATCGTGATCAGGTCGTCCATGTCACCGTCCCGCCTCCACGCATCGCCATGACGCTCCTATAGGCACCCTTGCGAACGCACCCGAAGCGCCGCGGCGCCGGTACACCGGTTCGT
>JAKAZX010000486.1 GCA_021826485.1 Pseudomonadota bacterium
CTCCGCCTCGATGCTTGACGGGACGGACATCATCTATGTGGCCAGGGTCGCGGCGGCCCGGATCATGCAGGTGGGACTGGGGGTCGGCAGCCGGCTGCCGGCGTTCTGCACCTCCATGGGGCGCGTTCTGCTTGCCGGACTGTCGCCGTCGGCGCTGGACGACTATTTCGCCGCCGCGCGCCTCACCCCGCTGACGGAGCGCACCGTCACGGCGGAGGGGCCGCTGCGACGCCTCCTCGGCGACGTGCGGGGGCAGGGCTACGCGCTGGTCGATGGCGAGCTTGAACCCGGGCTGCGGTCGATCTCCGTGCCGATCCTGCGGCGCTCGGGGGCGGTCGCGGCGGCGGCGACCATCTGCACGGTCGAGAGCCGGCGCAGCATCGACGAGATGCTGACGGTCTGCCTGCCCGCCCTGCGGGCGGCGGCGGAGCGCATCGCCCACAGCCTGCCCGGCTGAGCGGGGTCAGCGGAGCAGTTCGGCGATCTGCGCCGCGGCATCCCGCAGGGCCGGCAGGAAGGTCCGGACGATCTGCGGCAGGCTGCCGCGGCTCGTGTGCAGGCTGATGTTCATGGCCGCCCGCACCTCGCCGGCGCGCGAGCGGATCGGCACGGCCAGGGAACGGAGCCCAATTTCCAGCTCCTGGTCCACCACGGCATAGTCCTGCGCCGCGGCCTGCGCGATCGCCGCCCGGACGGCGGCCATGTCGGTCAGCGTGCGGTCGGTGAAGGTTGGGCGGGGTGCGGCGGCGAGGATCGCGTCCCGGCGCGGCGGCGGCAGGCCGGCGAGCAGCACGCGGCCCATCGCGCTGCAAAACGCCGGCAGGCGGCTGCCCACGTTCAGCCCGACCTGCATGATCCGCCCCGCGGCGACCCTGGCGACATAGACGATCTCCGCATCGTCCAGCACGGCGGCGGAACAGGTTTCGCCGGTCTGCGCAACGACCTGCGCCATCATTGGCTGCGCCACCGCCCAGACGTCGAACGACGTGAGGTACGCGTAGCCGAGATCGAGCACCTTCGGCGTGAGCCGGAAATGCTTGCCGTCGGTGGTGGCGTAGCCGTCGCGCACCAGGGTGAGCAGGAACCGCCGGGCGACGGCGCGCGACAGCCCGGTGCGCTGCGCCACCTCGGAGAGGGTCATGCTCGGCGCGCTGCGGTCGAAGGCACGGATCACCGCAAGCCCGCGCGACAGCGACTGGATGAGGTCGCGGCGCCCTTCCTCCCCGGGCACTTCGATGTCGGTGTCGTCAGGCAAGGCCGGGCAGGGGGCTTATCATGATGCGCCCGTTGTGGACGCTGAGCGGCACCGGATCAAGAAAGCACCCCTCGCAGGCGCCGGAGACGCAGAACCCGTCCTCGATCCGGAATTCGGCAAAATGCATGGTGCAGCGGATCAGCGTCGCCTCCGGATTGAGGAAGGCATCGGCGCGGTAGTTCAGCGGCAGGCTGAAATGCGGGCAGATGTTCAGATATCCCCAGACCCGCGTGCCGCGCCGCACCACGAACATGCTGAACGCGGCCTTGCCGCGGCCGAAGACGAACTCCCGCCCGGTTGCCTCCGGCACCGCGTCGAGCGGGCCGAGATCGGTGCCGGGCGCCGGGGCGCGCGGGCGCAGCCGCCAGTAATCGGGGCTGCCGGTCATGGGCGGGTCGTCCGCCGGCGGGCCGGCGCGAAGGCGGCGGCGAGTTCGGCGATCAGCGCCGGGCCGACCATCCGCGCATCGGGGAGCATGACCGCGCGGCGATAGTGGCGCGAGACGTCATGGCGGATGCCGATGGCACGCAGCTCGACCGCGCCGGCCGCCTCGATCGCCGCGATCGTGCGGGCGAGATGGCGGTCGAGGAAGCCGGGCGGATTGACCTGGCCGGTCGCCGCCTCCGCCGGCGCGCCGTCGGAGATCACGAGCAGGATGCGCCGCCGCTCCGGCCGGGCCAGCAGCCGCTCATGCGCCCAGGCCAGGGCCTCGCCATCGACGTTCTCCCGCAGCAGGTCGGGCCGCAGCAGCAGCCCGAAGCCGAGCTTCGCCGCGCGCCAGGCCAGATCGGCCGGCTTGAGGACGATGTGGCGCAGGTCGCCGAGCCGGCCGGGATGCGGCGGGCGGCCGGCGGCAACCCAGTCCACCATGCTCTGCCCGCCGGCGAAGTCGGCCGTGGTGAAGCCCAGCACCTCGCAGGCGACGCCGCAGCGTTCCAGCGCGCGGGCGATCACGTCGGCCGCGACGGCGGCAAGGCGGATCGGCCGGCCCCGCATGGAGCCGGAACAGTCGATCAGCAGGGCGACGACGGTGTCGCGGAACTGCGACTCCCGCTCCTGCTTGAAGGAAAGCGGTGCCGCCGGGCTGATCACGACCCGGTCCAGCCGGCCGGCGTCCAGCAGCCCCTCCTCCAGGTCGAAATCCCAGCTCCGCCGCTGCTGCGCCAGCAACTGCCGCTGCAACTGGTTGGCCAGCCGGGCGAGCAGCCCCCGGGCTGCCCCGGTCTCCGCATCCAGGGTGCCGCGCAGGCGCAGCAGCTCGGTCTCGGTGCAGAGGTCGAAGGGCTGCACCACGCGGTCGTGCCGCGTGGTGAAGGCGACCGGAAGCCGTTCGCCGTCGCGCGCCCTCGCCGGCGCGGCAGGGCCTGGGGCGGACGCCGCCGCCGCGTCGTCCTCGGATGCCTGCGGGTGCGGCGTGGCGCTGGCGGGCCGGTGGGACGGCGCGTCGTCCGGTTCGCCGGCGCCATCGGCGACCAGGGGCGCGCCGGGTGGCGACGGGGTGGTGGTGCGGCCGAGCGCCTCGCGCAGCGCCGCGACGAATGCCGCCGCGGCGGCGGCGAAGCAGGCTTGGTCGTCGAGTGCGGTCGC
>JAKAZX010000052.1 GCA_021826485.1 Pseudomonadota bacterium
GTCCACGTCGTCGAACACGAAGGACGTGGTCTGGTAGATCGGGGTCGAGCGGGCGCCGGTGGCCATCTCCGGCGCCGCCCCGGCATGGATCGCCCGCGTCTCGAAGCCGAGTTCGGCGGCGCGCAGCGGCGGCGGGCGGTCGCGGGCGGGGCGCGGCTGCGGCGGCTCCGGCGGGCGGTTGCGGATCAGGCCGGAGTTGACCCCGAACCAGGACAGTTCGCCGCCCAGCCGCCCGAACTCGATCTTCACGCAGCGGTCCATGACGACTTCGATCCCCGCCGCCTCGGCCCGCGCGGCGGCGGCGTCGTTGCGGATGCCGAGCTGCATCCACACCACCTTGGCGCCGATCGCGATGGCGTCGTCCACGATCGGGCCGACCTGATCGGGGGCGCGGAAGATGTCCACCAGATCGACCGGCCCGGGGATGTCGCGCAGCGAGGCATAGACCGTCTCCCCCAGCAGCGTCTGGCCGGCGAGACCGGGGTTGACCGGGATGGTGCGGTAGCCCTTGCCCTGCATGTAGCGCATCACGAAGGTGCTCGGCCGGTTCCAGTTGGCCGAGGCGCCGACCACCGCGATGGTGCGGACGCGCGCCAGGATGGCGCGGATCTGCGCATCCGGGGACGGGGGCGGTTTCGGTTCGGACATGCTAGCCTCCCTGCCCGTGACTGCCGGCATCTGGCCCCGCGGCGGCAGGCGACGCAAGCCGGGGCTTTGCCGTGCCGGCGTCGGGCGCTAAGACCTGCGGGGAAACCAGGACGGCGCATGGACGGCGGGATCATCCACGACGGCGAGCATTATCGCGTGGTCCACCGCCGCGTGAGCGACGATCCGCTGACGGTCGTGTTCTTCGAATCGTTGCTTCAGGACCAGTCGCGCACCGCCCCGCCGACCGCCCAGGAATTCTTCGTCCGGCGCGGCATCAATTTCGTCGGCATCAAGCCGGAGCGCAACGACTGGTACCAGCAGGACGAGATCCTGGCGGCGCTGGACGCGGTGCGGCGCGCGACCCCGGGGGCGCGGCGCGTCGGCTATGGCGGCAGCATGGGCGGCTACGGTGCGATCAACTTCGCCGCCGACCTTGAGCTGGCGCTGGTGGTCGCGGTCTGTCCGCAATTCTCGATCGACCGCGCCAAGGTGCCGTTCGAGCATCGCTGGGCGGACGAGGCGGCGACGCTCGATCTGCGGCACGACCGGCTCGATCGCGGCCCGCCCCTGCCAGGCGGCTTCATCCTGTACGATCCGCTGACGGCCGACCGGCACCACGCCGCCGCGATCCAGGCGCATCATCCGCTGGTCACGGTGCAGACTTGGTTCATGGGCCATGAGCAGTTGCGGGTGATGACCGATACCGGCATCGCCGCACCCGTCCTGATCGGCCTGCTGCGCGGGGAGATCGACCTCTCCGGCGTGACACGGCTGCTGCGGCAGGCACGGCGGCGCCACAACCTGCCCTGGCTCGGCTGCGCCAAGGCGCGGCTGCGGCGCGGCGAGCTGCGCGCGGCGCTGCGCGCGCTCGACCGGGCGGAGGCGTCGCCGCTGCCCGATCCGTTCGACGCGGCGGTGACGCGCGGCGACATCCTGCGCGGCCTCGGCCGGGCGCGGGAGGCGCAGGGACTGATCGAACGCTTCCTCGATCATCCGCAATTCGCCGGGGTGGCGCGCTGGCAGCTCGACTACTGGCGCAACCAGCCGAAGCCTTCGCCGTGGTGGCGCCGCCTGCTGGAGCGGACGGCGTGACCGCGGAGGCCAACCCGAGCCCGACCGCGGCGCGCATCCTGGACGGATATCCCGCCTGGGTCGCCGAATACGACACGCCGACCGCGGCGGACCGCGAGGCGATCGCGGCGCATGTCGAGCGGCTGAGCTACAAGCCGACGATCGCGCTGCTGCTGCCGCTCGGCTTCGGCACCCCCGGCGGGGCGGCGGACACGCTCACCTCCCTGCTCGCGCAGCTCTATCCGCGCTGGGATCTGTGCGTGATCGGCGAATCCGCGGCGGAGGACGATGCGATCGACACGGCGGCGCGCACGAACCCGCGCATCCGCCGCCTGCCCGGCGCATTCGCCGATGTGGCGGAGGCGGCGAATGCGGCGCTGGCCGACCAGGACGCGCCTTTCACCGCCATCCTGCTGCCCGGCGAGCGGCTGGCGGCGCAGGCGCTGTACGAGGTCGCGGTGGCGCTCGGCGCCCATCCCGGCACCGACCTGCTGTTCACCGACGAGGACGTGATGGACACGGCCGGCGCGCGCCGCGCGCCGCGGTTCAAGCTCGGCTGGGACCCCGACCTGCTGCTGGCGGAGGATTGCATCGGCGCCCTGGCGGTGTGGCGCACCCAGGTGCTGCGCGATGCGGGCGGACTGCGCGCCGGCTTCGGCGGGGCGGCGCGGTATGACCTGGCCCTGCGGGCGACGCGGGCGATCCTGCCGGACGCGATCCGGCATCTGCCGGCCGTGCTGCTGCACCGGCCGGCGGAGGAGGAGCGCGAGCTGCGCGACCGCATGCTGGGGGCGGACAACGAGGCGGCGCGCCGGGCGGTGCGGGAGCGGCTGGGCGAGGATGCGCGGATCGAGCCGGCGCCGCTGTGGCCGCAGGCCAACCGGGTGATCTGGGCGCTGCCCGATCCGCCGCCGCTGGTCAGCGTGATCGTGCCGACGCGCGACCGGGCGGCGCTGCTTGCGGCCTGCGCCTGGGGCGTGCTGCTGCACACCGACTATCCGGCGATCGAACTGCTCATCATCGACAATGACAGCCGCGAGGACCTGACGGCGGCGACGCTGCGCGACCTGTCGGCCGACCCGCGCGTGCGCATCCTGCGCCATCCCGGCCCGTTCAACTTCGCCGCCATCAACAACGCCGCGGTCGAGCAGGCGAGCGGCGAGATCGTCGTGCTGCTGAACAACGACGTTGAGGTCGCACACCGCGACTGGCTGCGCGAGATGGTCAGCCACGCGCTGCGGCCGGATGTCGGCGCGGTCGGCGCGAAGCTGCTGTACGGCGACGGCACCTTGCAGCACGGCGGCATCGTGTTCGGACCCGGCCTGGCCGCGACCTATGTCCTGCGGCGGGCGACGCGGGTCGATCCCGGTTATGGCGGCCAGCTTGCGGTGACCCGCACGCTGCTGGCGGTCACCGGCGCGTGCCTGGCGATGCGGCGCGACGTGTATCGCGAAGTGGGCGGGCTGAACGCCGAACGCTTCGCGATCGCGTTCAACGACCTCGATCTTTGCCTGCGGCTGGGCGAATACGGCTACCGCATCGTCTGGACGCCGTTCGCCGAGCTGTTCCATCGCGAAAGCGCCACGCGCGGCCTGCCCGACACCCCGGAAAAGCAGGCGCGCGACGCGATCGAGGTGAACAACCTCTGGTACAGCTGGAACCACATCTTTTCCAGCGACCCGTTCCACAACATCAACCTGACCTGCGACTGGCTGACGCCGCTGCATCTCTGCGCACCGCGGCGGCGGCGGCCCTGGCAGACGGAAGCCTGACATGGACCTGCCAGCCGTGCTGGACGACGCCATCGCGCCGCTGCTGGCGCCGACGCTCGATCCCCTGTTCCGCCGCCCGTCGCGCATCGGCGTGGCAAGCGCCTGGACCGGGCATGTGCCGTTCGCCCTCTGGCTGGTGCCGGCCTTGCGCCCGCGCCTGCTGGTCGAACTCGGCACGCATAACGGCGTGTCCTACTGCGCGTTCTGCGACGCGGTGGTGACGGCGCGGATCGAGACGCGATGCTTCGCCGTCGATACCTGGGAAGGCGACGAGCACGCCGGCTTCTACGGCCAGTCGGTCTATGACGACCTGCGCCGCTTCCACGACGAGCGCTACGGCAGCTTCTCGGAACTGCTGCGCTGCACGTTCGATGCCGCACTGGACTACATCGCCGACGGCAGCATCGATCTGCTGCATATCGACGGCTGCCACGGCTACGACGCGGTGCGGCACGATTTTGAAAGCTGGCTGCCGAAGCTGTCCGACCAGGGCGTGGTGCTGTTCCACGACACCAACGTGCGAGAGCGCGGCTTCGGCGTCTGGCGCCTGTTCGGCGAGCTGCGCCAGCGCTATCCGGCCTTCGAGTTCCTGCACGAACACGGCTTGGGTGTGCTCGCGGTCGGCCGGTCGGTGCCGCCGCCGGTGGCCGCGCTGTGCGCGCTGCGCGATGCCACCCAGATCGGGGCGCTGCGCGAGCGGTTCGCCCTGCTCGGCGAGCGCTGGCGGCTGGAGATGCAGATGCACACCCGGCGCGCGGCCGGGGCGGAGACCGAGGAATCGGCACGCATGCGCGCCCGCGCGGCGCAGCGCGCCGTGGAGGCGCGCGCCGCCGCGGCCCGCGCGCTGGAGCAGATGGAGCGGCTGCGGGCCGACATGGCCGCCCGCCTCGCCGGGCTGGAACAGCAGGCGGCGGACGGCCGCGCCGCGATGGCGGAGGCGGCGCGGCTGCGCCTGCAGGTGGTGCGGACGCACGATGCCCTGCGCCAGGCCGAGGCATGGCAGGCCGCCCAGGCGCGGGAGGCGGCAAAGCGCGCCAACCTGGGCCGGCCGATCCTGTCGCGCGCCATCGCGCCGCTGCGCCCGGCGCTGCGCAATGCGGCGCGCATGGCGGTCTGGACGCTGCGGATGGAACTGCCGACGCAACTGCGCCGGCGGGCGGAACTGCGCGCCGATTTCGATCTGCTGGCGCGTTCCCCGCTGTTCGACCGGGACTGGTACAGCGCGCGCTATCCGGACGTGGCCGCATCCGGGATGGACCCGGTGCTGCACTATTTGCTGCACGGCCGCCGCGAACGGCGCGATCCGGGGCCGGATTTCGATGCGGCGTTCTATCTGGAACATTCCCCGGATGTCGCCGCTGCCGGCACCGACCCGCTGGTCCACTACCTGCGGATCGGCCAGGCGGAGGGGCGGGCGACCCGGGCGGTGCCGGGCGCGGGGGTGCCGCGCGCGCCGGTCGCGCTGACCGAAGTGCTGGCGCCGCGCCGCGTCGTCGTGATCTCCGGCGAGCCGACGACGCCGGGGCATGTCTATCGCGCGCTGCGCTTCGCCGCTGCGGCCGAGCAGGCGGGCGCGCATGTGACGGTGTTCGGCGTGACCGAGATCGCGCGCCATCGCGACGAGCTTCTCGCCGCGGACGTGCTGATGATCTGGCGCGCCACCTCGACACAGATCGCCGAGGCGATGTCGCTCGCGCGGCAGGTGGGCGCCAGGGTCGTCTACGACCTCGACGACCTGATGCTGGAACCCGATCTCGCGACGCCGGAACTGCTCGATGCGCTGCGCAGCGAGGGGATTTCGCAGGCGGACGCGCAGGCCCACTACCTGCGTATCCGCGAGGCGGTGATGCAGGCGGATTTCTGCACCGCGACGACCGAGGAACTCGCCAGCCACATCCGCCGCACCGGCCGTCCGGCCCTGGTGCTGCCCAACGGGTTCGACGAGGCGCTGTGGCGCACGGCGCGGCTGGCGGCGCGGCGGCGCGCGCGGACGCCGGGCGACGGCCTGCTGCGCATCGGCTATGCCGGCGGATCGCGCACGCATCAGCGCGATCTTGCGGTCGCGGCCGAGGCGCTGGCGCGCACCCTGCGCGAACGGCCGGACTGCCGGCTGGTGCTGTTCCGCAGCCCGCAGGACGGGCTGCCGGTGGTGGACCCGGCCGAGTTCCCTGCGCTCTCCGCCGTGTCGGCGCAGATCGAATGGCGCGACATGGTGCCGCCGGCGCAGCTTCCGGCCGAATTGGCGCGGTTCGACATCAACATCGCCCCGCTGGAGGTCGGCAATCCGTTCTGCGAGGCCAAGAGCGAACTGAAGTATTTCGAGGCGGCGCTGGCCGGCGCCTGCACCGTGGCATCGCCGACCGGGCCGTTCCGGCGCGCCATCACCGCCGGCGAAACCGGGCTGCTCGCGACGACCGAGGCGGAATGGCACGCCGCCCTCGCGCGGCTGCTGGACGATGCGGCGCTGCGCCGCCGCATGGCGGAGGAGGCTCGGCGCGACGTGCTGTGGCGCTACGGGCCGGATGCGCGGCGGGAAGCGGTTGCCTCGCTGCTGCAACAGGTCGAAGGCGGACGCGAGGGCGCCCGCGCCTTCGCGCTGGGCGCGCAGCTCGCCCCGCAGCCGCGCCCGCGCCCGATCCTGCCCGATGGCGAGGTGCTGTTCGAAAGCGACCGGCTGGGCGAGGCGGATGTCACCGTCATCGTGCCGCTCTACAACTATGCGCAGTTCGTCACCGAGGCGCTCGATTCGGTCGCGCGGCAGACGCTGCGGCGGCTCGATCTGGTGGTCGTCGATGATGCGTCCACCGATGCGTCGCGCGCGACCGCAGTCGAATGGGTGACCCGGCATGCGGCGCGCTTCAACCGCGCGCTGGTGCTCGGCAACCGCGCGAATGCCGGGCTGGGGGTGACGCGCAATGCCGGGTTCGACGCGGCGGAAACGCCGTTCGTGCTGCCGCTGGATGCCGACAACCGCCTGCGCGCGGAATGCTGCGAGGCGCTGCTGGCGCGTGCGCGGCGCACCGGCGCGGCCTTTGTCTATCCGATCCTCCAGGAATTCGGCGAATCGACGAAGCTAGCCAATGTCTATGAATACGTGCCGGCGCGGCTGATCGGCGTGCCGTTCGTCGATGCGATGGCGCTGGTGTCGGTGGCGGCCTGGGCGGCGGTGGGCGGCTACGGCGATTCGCGGCTGGGCTGGGAGGATTACGAGTTCTGGTGCCGGCTGGCCGAGCGCGGCCTGTTCGGCGAGCAGCTTGCCGGGGCGCCGCTGGCCGATTACCGCGTGCACCGGGACTCGCTGCTGCTGTCGGTCACCGAGGACGCGGCGAACAAGCAGCATCTGATCGCGGCGATGGCGCGCGACCACAAATGGCTGTCCAGCGTCTGGGCGAAGGATCGCTGAATGGCACAGCATCATTTCGTCGCGGACTACGAGAAGCTGGTGGCGGAGCTGGTCGCCACCCTGCCGATCGACGAGGCGATGGCGCGCGCGGTCGGCGGCGACTACGAGCGCACCGGCCGGACGCTGTGCGCGATTCTGCGGCATCTCGGGCTCGCGGACGGGCAGTCGCTGCTCGATCTCGGCTGCGGCAGCGGGCGGCTGGCCTGGGCGCTGGGACAGACGGTGCGGATCGACTATCTCGGCATCGACATCGTGCAGGCGCTGCTCGACTATGCGGCGAGCCGCGCGCCGGAGCATTACCGCTTCCTGCTCAACCGCACGCTGCATCTTCCGGTGCCCGACGCGACCGCCGACATGCTGGCGGCGTTCAGCGTGTTCACCCACCTGCAGCACGCCGAGACCTATCTGTATCTGGAGGATGCGCGGCGCGTCCTGCGGCCCGGCGGGCGGCTGGTGTTCTCGTTCCTGGAGTTCGCCAGCGCCGAGCACTGGGCGATGTTCGACCGCACCGTCTATGCGCTGCGGCTGGATGCGCTGCCGCACCTGAACCAGTTCATCGAGCGGCCGGTGATCGACCTGTGGTGCGAGAAGCTCGGCTTCGTGCGCGAGCAGTTCATCGACGGGTCGGCGGCACCCTGGGGCGATGCGCCGCCGCTGTGGCAGTCGCTCGCGGTGCTGCGCCGGCCGTGACGCTCAGGCGGCGGCGGCACGCGGCGCGTGCGCGGCCTGCCGGCTCAGCAGATCGCGATACAGGCCCTTGCTCCGCTCCAACTCCTCCGGTGAGCCGTCCTGGATGATGCGGCCGCCCTGCATGACCACGATCCGGTCGAAATCCCGCAGCGTGGACAGCCGGTGCGCCACCGCGATCACCGAGCGGCCGACCATCAGGCGGTCGAGCGCGCGCTGCACTGCCAGCTCCGATTCCGAATCGAGCGCCGAGGTCGCCTCGTCCAGCACCAGCACCGGGGCATTGCGCAGGAAGGCGCGCGCGATCGCCAGCCGCTGCCGCTGACCGCCGGACAGCTTGACGCCGCGGTCGCCGACCGGCGTGTCCCAGCCCTGCGGCAGCAGATCGATGAAATCGCGGCAGCCCGCCGCCTCGGCCGCCGCCTGCACCTCGTCATCGCTCGCATCGGGGCGGCCGTAGCGGATGTTCTCCCGCACCGAGCGGTGGAAGAGCATCACGTCCTGCGGCACCACGGCGATCGCATCCGCGAGACTCTGCTGCGTCAGTTGCGTGATGTCCTGGCCGTCCAGCAGCACCATGCCCTGCTGCGGCACGCGCAGGCGTTGCAGCAGGGCGAGGGCCGTCGATTTGCCCGAGCCGGACCGCCCGACGATGCCGACGCGGGTTCCCGCCGCGATGGTCAGGCTGAAATTCTGCAGCACGGTCGATCCGTCGGGATAGGCGAAGGAGACGCGGCGGAACTCCACCTCCCCGCGCGGGGCCTGCAAGGCGCGGGCGTTCGGGTCCTCCACGCGCTCATGCGGCAGCAGCAGCGTCGCCACCGCCTCGCCCACCCGCGCGACATGCTGCACGCTGTCCACCAGCGCCACCGCCAGGTCGCGCGTGCCGTGCAGGATGGTGAAGCCGAGCGTGCAGACCAGCACCACATCGCCCGGGGTCGCCGCATGCTGCTGCCACAGCAGGATCGACCACGCGAGCAGCCCGGCCGTCAGCAGCGCGGTGCTGACCGCGTGCAGCAGCCGCAGCTTCTCCAGATAGCGCAGGCTGCGGCTGCGGCTTTCCACCTCGCGATGCACCTTGCGCCCGAACCGCTCGCGTTCGCGCAGCGTCGCGCCGAAGGCCCGCACCAGCGGCATGTTGTTGATGACATCGACCAGCTCGCCGTCCACCGAGGCGGCCTCGGCGGCATAGGCATGATGCAGCGGCCCGCCCCGCGCCGCGATGTGCACGATGATCAGCGCGAGGCAGGCGGACACCGCGACCAGCGCCAGCGCCATCACCGGATCGACCAGCCCCAGCATGATGATGGAGAACAGCACCGCGAGGCAGGGCGGCAGCGTGTTCCAGAAGAACGTGCTCTCGACCGTGAACACCGCATTGGCGGTGGCGGAGATGCGGCTGGCCAGCATGCCCGGCAGGCGGTCGGCGAAATAGGACGGGGCATGCCCGGTCAGGTGCTGGAACAGGTCGCGGCGGATGTCGCCGGTGACGCGGGTCAGCGCATGCGTCGCCACCCACCCGCCGATGCGCCAGGACAGATTGTCGGCGGCGATCAGCGCCGCCAGCACCGCGAAGGCGAGCCAGACATCGCCGTAATTGGTCAGCGCATCGACCAGATCCCTCACCGCGTATTGCGAGCCGACCGAACAGGCGACCGCGATGACCACGGAGAAGCCCATGATGGCGTGCGCCGGCAGGTGGCGGCGCACATAGCCGAGCATGAAGGCGATCGGGGTCTGGGGAGACCTCAGTCGATCCGGTCGCGGCATCGCCGCCCTCCTTCGTCCTGCCGTTCGCGCCGGACCTTCCGTCAGCGGCGCACCGCCGCCCGGGTTCGCAACCGACGAGGTGTTGATCTGCGGGCGCGGGCCGCCACAAATCCGGGTGCGCACCCTTCCGAGTTGGATACTATTCCAAGAGAATACGCCGTTCATTCGGAATAAATGGGCAGGAATCTTTGGCAAGAATACGGCACAGCCGGCCGCACTTAAGACAATAACCCACCATATGTCGCAGCATCCGACGGACGAGCATGAGGAGATATACGTGCGAATCGCACAGATTTCACCATTATTTGAAGCGGTCCCGCCGAAACTTTATGGCGGGACGGAGCGCGTCGTCTCCTTCCTGACCGAGGAACTGGTCGCGATGGGGCATGACGTGACCCTGTTCGCCAGCGGCGATTCGGTGACGGCGGCGGAACTCGACAGCGCCTGGCCGCGGGCGCTCCGCCTCGATCCCGGCCTGCGGGACCCGCAGGCGCCCCACATCATGCAGCTCGAAGCGGTGGCGCGCCGCGCGCCCGAGTTCGACGTGATGCATTTCCACACCGATTATCAGGCGATGCCGGTGGTCAGCCGCCAGCGCACCCCGCATCTGACCACCCTGCACGGGCGGCTCGACCTGCCGGAACTGCAACAGGCGCTGCGCTGCTTCCCCGACTCGCCGCTGGTCTCCATCTCCGACGCGCAGCGGTCGCCGATCCCGGCCGCCCACTGGGCGGGCACGGTGCTGCACGGCCTGCCGGAGCGGCTGTTGACGCCGCAGCCGGTGCGCCCGTCCTACCTCGCCTTCCTCGGCCGCATCGCGCCGGAGAAGCGGCCGGACCGCGCCATCACGATCGCGCGCGCGGCGGGGATGAAGCTGCGGCTGGCCGCGAAGGTGGATCGGGTGGATCAGGCCTATTTCGACACCGCCATCGCGCCGCTGCTGGACGGCAAGGACGCCGCCCTGATCGGCGAGATCGACGAGGCCGCCAAGCCGCGCTTCCTGTCCGGGGCGCGCGCGCTGCTGATGCCGATCGACTGGCCGGAGCCGTTCGGGCTGGTGATGATCGAGGCGATGGCCTGCGGCACGCCGGTCATCGCCTTCGAATGCGGGTCGGTCCCGGAAGTGGTGGAGGACGGGCTGACCGGCTTCATCGTGCGCAGCGAGGCGGAGGCGGTGCGCGCGGTCGGCCGGCTGCACCTGCTGGACCGCACCCGCATCCGCCGCCGGTTCGAGGAACGGTTCACCGCCCGCCGCATGGCGGAGGATTATCTGGCGCTGTATCGCAGGCTTGCGCTGGCCGCGCCGCGGCCGCGGCTGCGCGTGGTGGGCTGATCGGCCGGGGCGCTGGCGAAGAAGGCCGCTATGCCAGCGCCTTGACGATCGCCTCCGTCACCTTCTTCGCGTCGCCGAACAGCATCATCGTGTTGGGACGGAAGAACAGCTCGTTCTCCACCCCGGCATAGCCCGATGCCATCGAGCGCTTGACGAACAGCACCGTGCGCGCCTTGTCCACTTCCAGGATCGGCATGCCGTAGATCGGGCTTTTCGGGTCGGTCTTGGCGGCCGGGTTGGTCACGTCGTTGGCGCCGATCACGTACACCACGTCGGCGGTGCTGAACTCGTGGTTGATCTCCTCCAGCTCGAACACCTCGTCATACGGCACGTTGGCCTCGGCCAGCAGCACGTTCATGTGCCCGGGCATGCGGCCGGCGACCGGGTGGATCGCGTATTTGATCTCCACCCCTTCCTTCTTCAGCGTGTCCGCCATCTCGCGCAGCGCGTGCTGCGCCTGCGCCACCGCCATGCCGTATCCGGGCACCACGATCACCTTCGATGCGTTCTTCATGATGAAGGCCGCATCCTCCGGCGCGCCGCTTTTCACCGTGCGGTCGATCGCAGGCCCGCCGCCGGTGGCCGCGGCGCCGCTTTCCGATCCGAATCCGCCCAGCAGCACGTTGATGATGCTGCGGTTCATGCCCTTGCACATGATGTAGGACAGGATCGCGCCGGAGGCGCCGACCAGCGCGCCAGTGATGATCAGCGCCAGGTTCTGGATGGTGAAGCCGATGCCGCAGGCCGCCCAGCCGGAATAGCTGTTCAGCATCGAGACGACGACCGGCATATCCGCCCCGCCGATCGGGATGATCAGCAGGAAGCCCAGCGCGATCGACAGGATGGCGATCAGCCAGAACACCACCTGGCTGCCGGTGGCAACGAACGTGACGATCAGCACCACCAGCAGCGCGCCCAGCGCCGCGTTCAGCGGGTGCTGCATCCGGAAGGTGATCGGCGCGCCGCGCATCAGCGCCTGCAGCTTGGCGAACGCGATGACCGAGCCGGAGAAGGTGATGGCGCCGATGGCCAGCCCGATCGACATCTCGATCAGGCTTTGCAGATGGATGTTCCCCGGCGTGCCGATGCCGAACGCCCCCGGCGCGTTCAGCGCCGCCGCGGCGACGAACACGGCGGCCAGCCCGACCAGCGAATGGAACGCGGCGACCAGTTGCGGCAGCGCCGTCATCTGGATGCGCCGCGCGATGAACGTGCCGGCGCTGCCGCCGATCAGGATGCCGAGCACGATCAGCAGATAGCCGCTGCCGGACATGCCGGCATGTGCCAGCGTCGCCAGCAGGGCGATGGCCATGCCGGCCATGCCCATCTGGTTGCCGCGGCGGGAGGTTTCCGGATGCGACAGGCCGCGCAGCGCAAGGATGAACAGGACCGCGGCGACCAGATAGGCGAGCGCGGTCAGGGATGCGGGCATCGCGGGCGCCTCACTGCTTCTTCTTGAACATCGACAGCATGCGCTGGGTGACGACAAAGCCGCCGAAGATGTTGACGCTGGCGAGCGTCACCGCGACGAAGCCGAACCCCATCGCCCAGCCCGACACCGCGAGTCCGGTCGCCAGCATCGCCCCCACCACGATGACGGAGGAGATCGCGTTGGTCACCGCCATCAGCGGCGAATGCAGGGCCGGCGTGACGTTCCAGACCACGTAGTAGCCGACGAAACACGCCATCAGGAACACCGCGAGCAGGAACACGAAGGGTTCCACCGCCGCGGCGGCCGGCGCGGCCGCACCCGCGATCTGGTGCATCTTGTCGGCGAGCGCGGCGGCCTGGGCGGCAAGGCTGTCCGCCTGCGCGGCAAGCTCGTTGGATGTCATGCGGTCTCTCCGGGGTCAGGCGGCCTTGTCGGGCTGGAACTGCGGATGCACGACGGCGCCGCTGCGCGTCAGCAGCGTGCCTTTGACGATGTCGTCGCTGTCGGGGAGCGTCGGCGCGCCGGCGTCCTTGTCCCAGAACGTGGTCAGGAAGGTCAGCAGGTTGCGGGCATACAGGCTGCTGGCCGCAACCGCGATGCGGCCCGGCCAGTTGTGCCAGCCCAGCACCCGCACGCCGTTCGGCGTCAGGATGCTGTGGCCCGGCTTGGTCGCGGCGCAGTTGCCCCCGGCATCCGCGGCCAGATCGACGACGACGCTGCCGGCCTTCATGGCGGCCACCATCGCCTCGGTCACGATCACCGGGGCGCGCCGGCCCATCACCAGGGCGGTGCAGATCACCAGGTCGTTCTTGGCGACCGTGGTCGCCATCAGCTCGGCCTGTTTCTGGCGGAACGCCTCGCTCATCTCGCGGGCATAGGCGCCGGTCTGCTGGGCCGTCTCGGCATCCTCGACGCCGACGAAGCTGGCACCGAGTGACTTGATCTCGTCCTTGGCGGCGGGCCGCACGTCGGTCGCCGAGACGATGGCGCCGAGCCGGCGGGCGGTGGCGATCGCCTGCAGCCCGGCCACGCCGGCGCCGATCACGAACACCCGTGCCGGCGGCACCGTGCCGGCCGCCGTCATCATCATCGGGAAACCCCGCTCGAACGCCGCCGCGCCCTCGATCACGGCGCGGTAGCCGGCGAGGTTGGCCTGGCTCGACAGCACGTCCATCGCCTGCGCGCGGGTGATGCGCGGCAGCAGTTCCATCGCCACGCAGTCGATGCCGCCCTGTGCCAGCGCCGGCAGCAGGTCCGGTCTGCCGAACGCGCCGGCGGTGCAGACCAGCAGCGCCCCGCGCGGGATCAGCGCCAGCCGCTCGGGCGCCGGCGCCCGCACGGCGAACACCACGCCGGCCCCCGCCAGCGCCGCCGCCGCATCGGCCGCGATCTCGGCGCCGGCGGCCTGGAAATCGGCATCGGACACCGCGGCGGTGACCCCCGCCCCGGTTTCCACCGCGACCGAGAGGCCGAGCGCCAACAGCTTCTTCACCGTGTCCGGCGTCGCGGCGACGCGCGTCTCGGAGGCCTCGGTTTCCTTCAGCACTGCGAGGCGCATCCGGCAACTTCCTTTCAGGCTGGCAGTCGGCAGGCGGGAATCCCGCGCCGCACCATGCCCGCCGCCCGGAATGACGGCAAGGGGGGGCGTTCCGGGCCGGAGATGCGGCCGCCGCGCCGCTCAGCGCCGCCCGAACAGCCGTTCGATCTCGCCCTGCGACAGCTTGAGGTAGGTCGGCCGGCCGTGGCTGCACGTGGCGGCGCGGGGCGTCGCCTCCATCCGGCGCAGCAGCGCGTCCATCTCCGGCTGATTGAGCCGCCGTCCGGCGCGGATGCTGCCATGGCAGGCCATGCGGGCGATCACCGCGTCCAGCCGGGCCGCGAGCGCGGTGCTGGCCGCGAAGGCGGCCAGTTCCTCCGCCAGGTCGCGCAGCAGCGGCGCCGGGTCGGCGGCGCCCAGCAGGGCCGGCAGGGCGCGCACCAGCACCGCCCCCGGCCCGAACGGCTCCAGCTCCAGCCCCAGGGCCAGCAGCTCGGCGGCGCGGGCGGTCACGGCGGCGGCCTCGGCCGGCGGCAGATCGACCACGGCGGGGAACAGCAGCGGCTGCGCCTGCACCCGCCCCGCCTCCGCCTGGCCGCGCAGCGCCTCGTGCGTCAGCCGCTCATGCGCGGCGTGCTGATCGACCAGCACCAGGCTGCCGTCGCCGGCGACCGCGATGATGTAGGTGTCGAGCACCTGCGCCACCGCCGCGCCGAGCGGGAACGCCTCCGCCGGGGCAGGGGCCGTTGCCGTCGC
>JAKAZX010000487.1 GCA_021826485.1 Pseudomonadota bacterium
TGCCGTCACGATCGCGCGGGCAATGCCGACGCGCTGGCGCTGGCCGCCCGACAACTGGTGCGGATAGCGGCCGGCGAGTGCCGCCGACAGCCCCGCCTGTTCCAGTGCCGCCAGCGCGCGCGCGCGGACGCCCGCCCGTTCGCCCTGCGCGATCAGCGGCGCGGCGATGCTGGCCAGCACGCTGCGGCGCGGATTGAGCGAGGCGAGCGGGTTCTGGAAGATCATCTGCATCCGCCGCCGCAGCGGCCGCAGCGCGGATTCGCGTGCGTGCGCGATATCGCGCCCGTCGAACAGGATGCGGCCGGCCGCCGGTTCCACCAGCCGCAGCAGGGCGCGGCCCAGCGTGGTCTTGCCCGAGCCGGATTCGCCGACGATGCCGACCGCCTCGCCGCGGCGGATCGCGAAATCGACGCCGTGCAGAATCTCCACGACCGGCGCGCGGCGGAACGGCCGCTTGCGCGCCGGGTCGGGCAGCGCCACCGCCAGTTGCTCCGCCGCGATCAGCACGTCCGTCATGCCGCGTCCCCGGGACGGTCGTAGCGCGGTGTCGCGGCGAACAGCGCGCGCGTGTACTCGTCGCGCGGGCGGGCGAAGATGTCCGCAACCGGCGCCTGTTCCACCACGCGGCCGGCCCGCAGCACGGTGACGCGGTTGCAGAGTTTCGCGACCACGCCGAGATCATGCGTGATGAACAGGATCGCGGTCGCGTGCCGCCGCTGCAAGTCGCGCAGCAGCCGCAGGATCTGCTTCTGCACCGTCACGTCGAGTGCCGTCGTCGGTTCGTCCGCCACGATCAGCCGCGGTTCGGCGGCGAAGGCGGCGGCGATCAGCACGCGCTGGCGCATGCCGCCCGAGAGTTCGTGCGGATAGCAGCGCAGCACCCGCGCCGGATCGCGGATATGCACGTCGGTAAGCAGTGCGAGTGCCCGCGCCTCGGCCGAAGCGGCGGACAGGCCGTGCCGCAGCCGCATCACGTCCGTCACCTGCGCACCGATCCGCCGCGACGGGTTGAGCGCCGAGAGCGGGTCCTGCGGGATCAGCGCAAGGCCGCGCAGCGCGGCGCGGTGCGCCCGCTCCGACAATCCCACCAGCTCGCGGCCATCGAGGCGGATGCTGCCGGCGGTGATGCGCACCGATGGCGGCAGGATGCCCAGCACCGCGCGGCCGATCATCGACTTGCCCGCGCCCGACATGCCGACCAGCCCGTGCACCTCCCCCGGCGCCACGTCCAGCGACACGTCGTGCAGCAGCACCGTGCCGCCCCGCCCCGCCAGGGCCGCCGAAAGTCCGCTGATGGCAAGCGCCGGCGCGCTCATCGCAGCACCGGGTCGAGTTCGGCCTTCAGCCCGTCACCGAGCAGGTTGAAGCCGAGCACGGTCGCCAGCAGCACCAGCATCGCGCCGGACAGCACCCAGGGCGCTTCGTGAACCACCTCCCGCCCTTCGGCGATCATGCCGCCCCAGCTTGGCGTGTCGGAGGAGATGGACAGGCCGACGAAGGACAGGATCGCCTCCACCACCACGGCGATGCCCATTTCCAGCGTCAGCAGCACCAGCACCAGCGGCAGCAGGTTCGGCACCACTTCCCGCCACAGGATCGCCGCCGGGCGCAGGCCGGCGACCACCGCGGCGGCGACATAGTCCATGCGCCGCTGCTTCAGCGTTTCCGCCCGCACCACGCGACAGAAGCGCGTCCAGTCGATCACCACGATGGCCACCACCACCGACCACAGGCCGGTGCCGAGCAGCGCCACCAGGATGATCGACAGCAGCACCGGCGGAAACGCCGACCAGATATCGACGGCCCGCGAGATCGCAGCATCGGTCGCAGCACCGAAGAAGCCGGCCGCCAGCCCGAGCAGCGTGCCGAGCAGCGCCGTCAGCACGCCCGCGACCAGCGCGACGGTCAGCGCGACGCGGCTGCCCCAGATCAGCCGCGACAGCACGTCCCGCCCCAGGCTGTCGGTGCCGAGCGCATGGGCATCGGCGCCGAACCGCCAGTCCGGCGCTGCAAGCTGCGCGCCGAGGTCCTGATCGAGCGGGTCGAAGGGCGCGATGTCCGGCGCCAGCAGCGCGGCCAGCACCAGCAGCAGCAGCAGCAAGCCGCCCAGCAGCACCCGCCAGTTGCCGAGCAGCCGCCGGCCCACCCCCCGCTCAGCCATGCCGCAACCGCGGATCGAGCAGGGCATAGGACAGGTCGAGCGCCAGGTTGATCAGGATGAACAGCGCGGCGAAGGTCAGGATCAGCCCCTGGATCAGCGGCAGGTCGCGGTTGATGACGGCATCGATCGCAAGATTGCCGATGCCGGGATAGGAGAAGATGCGCTCGATCAGCACCGTGCCGCCGACCAGGAACGTCACCTGCACGCCGGTCAGGCTGACCGTGGGCAGGGCGGCGTTGCGCAAAGCCTCCGCCACGATCACGCGCAGGCGGGTGAAGCCCTTCACCCGCGCCAGCAGCACATAGTCCTGCGCCATCTGTTCGGCGAGCGAGGATTTCAGCACCCGCGCGATCATCGCGGCGAGCGGCAGCGCGAGTGCGACCGCCGGCATCAGCATATGCGCCAGCACCTCCCCGGCCAGCGCGAAGCGCAGGCGCAGCAGCGATTCGATCAGCGTGAAGTTGCTGGCCAGCCCCAGCGCCTGGGTCGGATCGGCACGGCCGGAGATCGGCAGCACCGGCCAGACCACGCCGAACAGCAGGATGAAGCCGAGGCCCCAGACGAAATCCGGCACCGCCAGCGCGAACCCGCTGGCCGCGTCCACCGCCGCCTCCCCCCCGCCGCCGGCGAAGCGGGTGCCGATGACGGCGAGCGTGACCCCGAGCGCGATCGCGATGGC
>JAKAZX010000488.1 GCA_021826485.1 Pseudomonadota bacterium
CTGCCCAGGTCGGACGCGACGGTGCTGTAGATCACGAGGCGGCTGATGATGCCGCCCCAGGTGTTCACCGCCGCCGCCACGTTCGGGATCGCCGCCGCGTTGATCGCCGCCGCGATGGCGGCGAGGCTCTCACCCGCGGTGACGTTGACCGTGGTGCCGTTGATGACCAGCGTGCCGGCGCCGGCCGTCGGGTTCGGGTTGGTGAAGATCGCCGGGTAGCAGAACCAGCGGTTGTTCAGGATGCCGGCGCCGCCGTCATACGATCCGACCGCGCCATAGGTGTAGAGGATGTGGCCGCCATAGCTGCCGTTCTGGCCCCAGGCGTCGATCGACATGCCCTGCACCGGCGTGCCGATGCCGGATTGCCACGTCCAGCCGGCCTCGCGGCCGTTGTTGACGATGTCGATTTCCGAGTGCTCGGCGCTGGCCGACAGATTGGCGCGGGCCGAGATGTCCTCATCCAGGTTCGGGCTTTCGATGACTTCCCACAGTCCCCAGCCGGAACTGTTGTCATACATGTTCGGCCAGGAATGGAACTGCTGGACGGCAATATCGATGCCCGAGTGCTGCTTGCCGTAGACGTTCTGGTTGGTGTAGCGCCGGTCCCAGCCCACCCGCATGGACAGTGAGTTCTGCGGGGTGTTGTAGATCCACTCGGTCCGGAAGCCGGGATTGGCGGCATCGCCCACGGTGGGCGCGAAGCCGAAGAAGCCGCCGGCGTTCTGCCACCAGGAATACGGCCCCTGCGCGCTCTCGATCCGATCGACGCCGAGATAGCCGGCGCCCGAGATGTCCGCGCCGTCGTCGAAATGCACCGCGATCGAGTGGCCGGACGGCTGGTTGACCGCCGAGTTGAGCTTGTAGCTGCCGCGCGGGACGAAGACGCGCCCCCAGCCGCCCGACACCGCGGCCATCGCGGCGGTGAAGGCCGGCGCACTGTCCGCCGCGCCGGTCGGATCGGCGCCGAAATCCAGCACGTCGATGACATCCGCCGCCCGCGCCGCCAGCGTGCGCGCGGCGCTCGCCCCGCTCGGCGTGATGGTGGCGCCGGAGACGACGTTGCCGCCCGAAGTCACCCGCCCCTTGGCGTCGGTGGTGACCTGGAAGTAGCTGCCCGCGGTGCCGACGGCGGCCAGCGTGATATCGACCGTCCCGGTGCCGCTGCCGGACGCATCCCCGCCGATGGTCAGGGGCGGGGCGCCGGCGCCGGCAACGACGCGCCCCTTGGCATCCACCGTCACCACGTCATAGGTGCCGGCGGTGCCGACAGCGGCCAGCGTCACGTCGATCGTGCCGGTGCCGCTGCCGGACACATCCCCGGTGAGGGTGACGGGGCCGGAGCCGCCGGCGCCGGCATTGGCCAACACGAACGCGGTCGTCGCCAGCTTTGCGCTGTTGTCGCCAGCCGGCGGCGTGGGCGCCGTCGGCGTGCCGGTCAGCGCCGGACTCGACAGCGGTGCGAGGAACGTCGTGTCGGCGGCCAGCGTCCCGCCGTTCCGGACCAGCCCCGGCCCGAGCGGGTCGGTGTCCAGCACCTGCGCCACCGTCGCTGAAACGCTGGTGCCGCCTTGGTCCAGCATCAGCTCATCGGTCAGGTTGACGGTAACGGCCAGGGGCAATTGCTGCACCGTGGGCATTGCGCTCTCCGGAATTTTGCAGTGCGCCGAGCGCACGGAACTGCGCGCGTGACGGCGGAATCGCGAACGTTGCTGTCGCCGGCTAGCCGCGTCAGTTGCCGACCAGGATCGGGTTGCCGTTCTGGTCGGTGACGACAGCGCCCGCATCGGTAACCAGGACGCTCGCCGGGGGCACCACCGCGGCCATTTCCTGCACCGGCAGCAGGACCGTCCGGCCGATGGTGCGCCCGTTCAGCGTGCTCATCGTGACCTGGATCGAATAGACCGTGCCGGATTGTCCGGACGACAGCCACATCACGATGACCGCACCGTCGGCCACGACATTGCCGAGCTGTACGTCGGCGCTCGATGCCTGCGGCACCACCGTGACGGCGACGGTCGCGATGCGGTCGGTCGTGTCGCCGGCCAGTGCGGCGGTCGCATCCAGCGCGAAGTCCAGCACGTCGCCGGGGTCCTTCGCGGGCCAGACCAGCGGCGGCACGTCGCTCGGCACCACGCCGCGCGGCAGCGGCAACTGCCCGTCCAGCGCGACCAGACGCGCACCGGACGGTCGCCAAACCTGGGGAACGGCGGTGGTCGTCATGCCTCAGTACTCCACCAGAACCAGGCCGCCGCCGCCGGCGCCGCCGGACAGCGCGTTGCCGCCGCCGCCACCGCCGCCGCCGAACCCGTTGGGGGGCGCCGCCTGCCCGGCCACGGCCGTTCCGCCCTTCCCGGCACCAGGCCCGCCGCCATCGCCGCCGCGGCCGGCCGACGGGATCGAATCGCCGCCCCATGAACCATCGAAGTTCACCGTGCCGCCGGTGCCGCTGCCGCCCTGCCCGCCGGCCGGCGCGCCGGTGCCGGAACCACCGTCGCCGCCCTGGCCGCCGGATGCCGACGCGAAACTGCCGAAGCTGCTGGTGCCGCCCGCATTCCCGTTGCCGGCCCCGACGCTCGGCTGCCCGCCGGCACCCACCGTCACTGGAACCACGGTGCCCGCCACCAGGCCGGACAGCCAGCATACCGCCTGGCCGCCCGCCCCGCCGCCGCCGCCCGGCTGGGAGGCATGCGTGCCGCCCGCCCCACCGCCGCCGATCACCGTCACTTTCGCCCGCGACACACCCACCGGGATCGTGAAGCTGCCGCTGCTGGTGAAACTGATCGCCTGGGCAAAGCCGGGCCGCAGGTCCGGCAGCTTGAAGTTGGTCGCGCGG